>JAURDG010000112.1 GCA_030828025.1 Flavobacteriaceae bacterium
CGAAAGCGGTTGCAAATATACGCTGCTTTTCGGTTTACACAACCCCACAATGAAAAAAAATTAAAATTCTTTTTTTGAAGGTGGTCCACAGCTTTTTTTGCGGATTGCAAATATACAATGCTTTTAATCGTACAAACTAACTTTTTTGCTTTTTTTTATCAAAGATTCCAAAGTGCCGTCATTCATCGCTCGAAGGATAATCCCTTCAATCATCGCATCTTCCTCAAAATCAGTTGGTTTATACTCTGTCTTTAGGTTAATATCAAACATCTTAGCAGTAGTCTGATAGACAAATGCACGCCACCCATTACGCAAATTTTTAATCAATTCATGCGCAGTACTGCCTGTTTCCCGATGAATAAGTTTGATTAAAATGCGCCCTTCGGCGCGTGTAAGTTTCTTTAATTCGTCTTTAAATTCGCCTTCAACATAACGTTCCACTTGTTTTGTGTAGCGTTTTTGTGCACGTCTTCCTTTAATATGTGCCAAGCGTTCATTTAAAATGGTAAGTCTTTTGGAGGCTAACATGGCATACGGATAGACCTTTAACGTGCGTTGGCGCAGTCTGTAATAAGCCAAATAGTCTTCATAGGTTCCAAATTTTAATTGCGGAAGCACGACCACCTCGCCCAAGCCTACGTATGGAGTGCTTAATGTATCGCCTTCAATTATATATATAGGAGTTGTATTTTGACTGTAAGCAAAGTAGCCAAGTGTTGCAAAAACAAAAAAAACAGCTTGTCGCATTGTTCAAAAGTACTAAGATTGTTTTAGCTTTATGTCGTATTTTTGGTGCTTTAATTTACAATCCTAATGAAAAGCATCCTTACTAAAGAATCGCACAAATTTTTAACCAAATACCTAAATAACCCTGCACCTACCGGCTACGAATGGGAGAGCCAAAAAATATGGATGGACTACATCAAGCCCTACGTAGATGATTTTATCACCGATACTTATGGTACCGCTGTTGGCGTTATCAATCCAAAAGCGAACTATAAAGTTGTTATTGAAGCGCACTCGGATGAAATCTCTTGGTATGTGAATTATATTTCGGATAAAGGCTTGATATCAGTAATCCGAAATGGAGGAAGTGATCACATGATTGCCCCCTCAAAATGGGTAAATATCCATACCAAAAAAGGAATTGTAAAGGGCGTTTTTGGCTGGCCAGCCATTCACACACGTCTTGCTGGAAAGGAAGAAACCCCAAAAATTGAAAACATCACCATAGATGTTGGTGCTTCTAAAAAGGAAGAAGTGGAAAAAATGGGCATCCACGTTGGCTGTGTCATCACTTATCCTGATACTTTTCAAGTATTGAACAAAAACAAATTTGTCTGCCGTGCGCTTGACAATCGTATTGGTGGTTTTATGATTGCCGAAGTCGCTCGATTGTTAAAAGAAAACAACATCAAACTACCTTTTGGGCTTTATGTTACCAATTCTGTTCAAGAAGAAATCGGTCTTCGTGGTGCCGAAATGATAACCCAAACCATCAAACCCAATGTAGCTATCGTAACGGATGTATGCCACGACACCTCTACCCCAATGATTGATCCGAAAAAACAAGGGGATAACACCATTGGTAAAGGACCTGTAATCTCGTATGCGCCTGCCGTACAACAACTGCTTCGTGATCGAATAATTGAAACCGCAGAGGCGAAAAAGATTCCATTCCAGCGCTTGGCATCCTCGAGATATACAGGAACAGACACGGATGCTTTTGCCTATAGTAATGGCGGAGTAGCATCTGCACTGATTTCATTGCCATTGAAGTATATGCACACCACAGTAGAAATGGTACATCAAGAGGATGTGGAAAACGTAATCAAACTGATTTACGAAACAATACAGAACATAAAAGACGGAGAGCGATTTAGCTATTTCGCTTAATTTCCTCCACTACTTCTGGGTTTAATAAGGTAGAAACATCGCCGAGTTGATCGTATTCGCCTGCGGCAAGTTTGCGTAGTATTCGACGCATAATTTTACCACTTCGTGTCTTAGGCAAGCCACTTACCACTTGAATACGGTCAGGCTTGGCAATAGGCCCAATGGTGTTTGCAACAAGTGTTCGAAGTTCGGCAATCAATGTTTCATTATCGGCTACTGGTTCACGGGGAATGACAAAAGCATGAAGGGCATTCCCTTTAATATCATGCGGAAAACCAACAACAGCACTTTCCACAATATTTTCGTGTTCATCTAATGCGTTTTCGATTGGTGCCGTTCCTAAGTTATGTCCAGAGACAATCACCACATCATCCACTCGACCCGTTATGCGGTAATTTCCTTCTGTATCGCGAAGTGCTCCATCACCAGGAAAATAATATCCAGGATAGGCAGAAAAATACACATTTTTGTACCGCTCATGGTCTCCCCAAATAGTACGGGCTATAGAAGGCCAAGGATGTTTAATAGCCAATATTCCCTCTTGCTCGCCAGACAGTTCATTTCCATCGTTATCTAATAAAACCGCTTGAACACCAGGCATAGGCAAGGTGGCGTATGTGGGCTTTTGTGGCGTAACGCCCGCCAAAGAAGTTATCAAAATTCCTCCTGTTTCGGTTTGCCACCATGTATCCACTATGGGGCACTTATTCTTGCCAACGTGATCATCATACCAATGCCACGCCTCTGCGTTGATGGGCTCGCCTACCGAACCCAATACCTTTAAAGAAGAAAGGTCGTGCTTATTGACTAGAGCAACAGGATGTTTTTCCAGCGCACGAATGGCGGTTGGTGCCGTGTAAAATTGATTTACCTTATGCTTGGCGCATACTTCCCAAAAACGATCAAAGTCTGGATATGATGGAACACCTTCAAACATTAAGGTAGTAGCACCAACGGCTAATGGACCATACACGATATACGAGTGCCCCGTAATCCAGCCAATGTCTGCCGTACACCAGTAGATATCGCCTTTGTTGTATTGGAATACATTTTGAAACGAATAGGCTGTATATACCATATATCCACCGCAAGTGTGCACCATGCCTTTGGGTTTGCCCGTTGAGCCAGAAGTGTAAAGTATAAACAAAGGATCTTCACTGTCCATGATTTCAGCAGGACAATGGTCATCTGCTTTTTCAATTGCTTCGTGCCACCAAACGTCTTTTGTGTTCCAAGAAATAGCCTGTCCAGTTCTTTTTAGGACTATCGAACAGTTTACCGTTGGGCATTTTTTTAAGGCTTCATCAGCAATATCTTTTAGTGGTGTGACTTTATCACCCCTATAACCACCATCAGCAGTTAGCAACATGGAGCAACTGGCATCGTTTATTCTGGCAGCCAAAGCAGCAGCAGAAAAGCCAGCAAATACCACAGAGTGGATTGCGCCAATTCGGGCACAAGCCAGAACGGCTATTGCCAGCTCGGGAACCATGGGCATATAAATACAAATGCGGTCTCCTTTTTTAGCACCATTCGCTTTGAGCATATTGGCAACACGGCAAACACGACTGTGCAAGTCTTTGTAGGATATGTGTTGTGCAGCTTCGCTAGGATTGTTTGGTTCGAAAAGAATAGCTGTTTGATCGGGTTGCGTTTCCAGATGACGATCTAGACAGTTTTCGGTAATGTTCAGTTGGCCTCCAATAAACCACTTTACTTCAGGCTTATGAAAATTGTACTCGAGGACGGTGTCCCATTTTTTGTGCCAATGAAAATTGGCGGCTATTTCTGACCAAAAAGCCTCTGGATTGTTCTTTGCTTTTTCCTTTGCTTGGTTATAGCTTTCTAAGTTACGATATGTCAAATCAATCACTCTGTAAAAATTTCATCCGAAAATACTAAAATTATTCAGCATAGTGAACGGCGAACAACATTATACTAAAATCCGATAAATCTTAGTAAAATAGTTATTTTGCTTTAGGTACTGGAAAGCCTCGTGCGCGCATGAGTGCATCAATCGAGGCATCACGACCCCGAAACAAACGATAAGCTTCAGCAGGGTCGATGGAATTACGAGGAGCAAACAAGTATGTTACCAACTTATCTGAAAGTTCTTTGTCATAAAATCCGCCGGGTGCTTCCCTAAATGCTTCCGATGCATCTGCAGTTAGCACATCAGCCCACATATACCCGTAATAGGCTGTGGCATAGCCTTCGCCAGAGAAGACATGCCCAAAGTGTGGAGTTCTGTGGCGCATGGGTAGTTCTTTGGGCATATTGAGTTTTGCCAAAGTCTTGCGCTCAAAAGCACCCACCTCCAAATCGGTTGGATCAGCCAAATGCAACTTCATATCCATCAGCGCAGATGCCAAATACTCCGTTGTAGCAAAACCTTGATTAAACGTAGCTGCTTTTTTGATTTTAGCTACCAACGCAGCTGGCATGGGTGCTTTCGTTTCTTGATGCACCAAAAACTGATCGATAACCTCGTCTGTCGAAAGCCAACGCTCCAGAAGCTGTGACTGGAATTCGGTGTAGTCACGAACGCCTCCGTTTAGGGTTGGGTACTTTACGTTAGAGGCAAAGAAATGTAAGGCATGACCAAACTCATGGAAAAAGGTGGTCGCATCGTCCCAAGAAATAAGCAAAGCCTCGCCGGGTGCTGGTTTTACAAAATTGGAATTGTTGGACGCCAACACATTGGTTTTTCCATCAAAAGTGGAATAGCTTCTGTACGTGGTTGCCCATGCGCCCGAACGCTTTCCTTCTCTAGCGTAGGGGTCAAGATACCACAATCCTATATGGTCTCCTGTTTCTTTGTGCGTGACTTCCCAAACCTTAACGTCCTCGTGGAAAACAGGGACAGCACCCTCAGGAACTGGCGAAAATGCGTATCCGAAAAGTCTTCCTGCCACATAATGCATGGCATCTGTAAGTTTGTCCATTTGCAGGTATTGCTTGACCTCGTCTGAGTCCAAATCATATTTTGCCTTTCGGACTTTTTCGGCATAAAAACGGTAATCCCAAGGCTCAATGGTAA
>JAURDG010000034.1 GCA_030828025.1 Flavobacteriaceae bacterium
CGCAGCGGGTTGTTGAATATTAATATGATTATTTTGATCGAGTAAAGACCCACCACGTGTCCATAATTGTAGGCAAAAATCGAAAACCATATTATGTCCGTCAGGGTAATTGGCAAATACACAGCCAAACAATTTCTCATCAGGACGATTGAAAAAAGCGGCCATGTCAACAAAGGCTGACCAGGATGTTGGCGGGGCTAGGTTGTAGCCATATACTTCTTTAAAGCGTTTTTGTTCATGGGCGTCTTCAAACAAATCTTTTCTATAAATCAAACACTCTGGGCCATCGTGAAATGGCAAGCCGTAAACTTGATTGTCTATTTGTTGCAACTGCAATAAAGATTGATGCCAACCCTCTGGAAAATTATGTGGTGGATTCTGCGAAATAAAAGGGGACAAATTTTCAACGGCGTTAATCGTGACAGCATCTAAAATCCAATCGGTATTGATGTGTGCAATATCCCATTCGCCTTTTTGTAATCCTTTTTTTGTGATGGTTTCATCATACAAATCATGCAGTTCAAGTGGAATCATTTCTGCTTTTAGGCTTAGTTTTTTTTCGATGCAAAATTGATCCCACAGCTGTTGTAATGCTACTTCAAAGGGGTCAAATTTTCTAACCGCAATTCTAATTTTTTCCATCGCTTATTTCTTTTAATATGAGCGCATTATGTTCGCCCAATTTTGGAGATCCTTTTGATGATACAAGGTGTTCTCCATCTATTTTAATTGGACATCTGGTGGTTTTATATGAAAATCCATCGCCCATGGTTACCTCTTGAACAAAATCTAACACTTGAAAACCCTCTTCACTAAAAAGCGATTTGTAGTCCAAAACTTTGGCACACCATATATCAGCAGGCTCCAAAATGGCTAACCAGTGACTAGTGCTTTGGGTTTTCAAATGATCAGCCAAAACCGTTTTTATTTGATCGCGTAACGAAAATTTATTTTCAGTAAATGCTAGTAGTGCATCACACTTTAAAAGTGTAGCCAAAACAGGAATTGATCCCATTGCCAAAGCTAAATGTCCATCGGCTGTTTGGTAAATTCCATAGGGTGCTCCTAAATAAGCATGTGCATTGTTGTTTTTTGATCGAACAGGAAGAACATTTCCATCATTAAAATAAGTGGTAATGGTTTCAAATTGGAAATCAAGGGAAGAAGCTAGCATGCTTACCTCTACCTTAGCCCCAGTATTGTGAATCGCTTTTCTGTATAAAGCGGCTAAAATTCCTTGTGCCAAATGCGTGCCTGCCAACATATCAACAATAGACAGCCCCATGGCAACTGGTCCATCATCTTGATTTCCACTGAGCCAAGGCAATGCTGTTAACGATTGTACTAATAAATCTTGACCGGGTTTTGATTTCCACGCTGGATGTTCGCCATAGCCCGAAATCTCACCATATACAACCTGTGGGTTAAGGGTTTTTACTTCCTCAAAAGATAAACCTACACGTTCCATAACACCAGGCCTAAAATTATGAATGACTACATCTGCCTTTTCAATTAATTTTTTAATGTGATTTAGGTCTTGAGGTTGCTTAAAATCGGCTGCGAAGGACTCTTTATTGCGATTAATGGCATGAAAGATCGAGGACTCGCCATTCAAAATAAGATCCGAAACATATAGTGAACGGCAAATATCACCAGAGCCTGGTTTTTCAATTTTAATCACTCTAGCCCCTAGGTCTGCTAAGCGCAAACTTGCCAGCGGTCCAGATAAAAACTGACTAAAATCTACAACCAACAAATCTTCTAATGGCCTCATTTAGTGGCATTTAAATTGTTCGTTAATTTTAGCGTTGTCTTCTCCAACTTGTGGGGCGGCTTTGGGAGCAATCAAAATTTCACCATCAATTTTGATGGGACATCTTGTGGTCACCATCGTCGTAGAATCTGCATGTAAAATGGATTGCTTTAATTGTAAATCTTCCATAAAAGATTGGGCGTTTAACACATCATAATCGAATACTTTTTCACACCAAAATCCTTTTTTTCTCAACAAATCTAACCAGTGTGCCGTAGTATGGTTTAAGAGTCTGGTTTGAATGCTTTTTCGAATTGCAGGTCGCTCCAAAAACCAAGTCTGCTTTTGTTCATATTTTTTAAAATCTAGAGCTAATGTTTCCCCCAGCAACATCAAATCTCCCATAGCCAGTGCCAAATACCCATCCGATGTTTGGTATATGCCATAGGGAGCACTTAAAAAAGCATGCGCATTTCCTTCTACATCTGCTCTGTCAATCAATTTTCCTCCGTTATTTAGATAAATTGTTAACGCCTCAAACTGCACATCCAAAGCGGATTCCAATAAACTCAATTCTACCAAAACACCTTTTTGGGTTTTTGCTCGCTTAAGCAATGCCGCCAAGAGCCCTTGCACAAAATGGTTTCCGCACATAAGGTCTGCAACGGCCAATCCAAAAGGAACAGGGCCTTGACTGTGCTTTCCACTAAGCCAAGTCAAACCCGAAAGGGATTGCACCAACAAATCTTGTCCTGGTTTGTGTGCCCAAGGGCCTTTATTTCCATAGCCCGTAATGACGCCGTAAATAATTTTTGGGTTCATTTTTAGCACATCTTTGAAGGTAAGCCCTACTTTTTCCATCACACCAGGTCTAAAATTATGGGTCATGATGTCGGCAATGGCAATAAGTTTTTTTATCCGTTCTAGATCTTGAGGGTCTTTAAGATTAGCGGCATAGGACTCCTTGTTTCTGTTGATGGTATGAAACAACAAACTACTTTTATCCAAAAAAAGGTCTTTTATGCTCAGTTGCCTACAAGCTTCTCCGACGCCCGGACGTTCAATTTTGATCACACGAGCTCCCAAATCAGCAAGTTTTAAGCCAGCCGAAGGGCCCGCCAAAAACTGTGAAAACTCCAATACAATTAAACCTTCCAATGGCTTTCGCATCTTACATTAGTGTGTTAAGGATTCTTTATAAATCAAATTTATTTTATCGACAACTGACGCTATAGGCGATTTCCCCGAAACAGCTTCATGAATGAGTAAACTGGCTTCATCCTGAAAATGCATATACCCATAATATTGAGGACGCATCGTAGCTTCGTCTAAGGTTTGCAGGGTGTCCTTAAAAAAATCTTTACACTGTGCATTCACCTCATCACAAAGCCATGATTTCCTATGTCCTGGCTGACCACCAAATTCGAAATACAACCCAGATTGAATTTTTTCTGAGGCTACAAATTGTGCGTATTGCATGGCGGTTTCAGCGTGTTTTGTTTTTGAGGAAATAGCAATTCCTGCACCTCCAAGCGTAGATCTTAGTCTTTTCCCATTAAAAGTAACCAAGCCTCCTGCTTTTAAAACATGATTCGCATAATTCTTTTTTGAATAGTTTGAATAGCCATAATTAAACGGACTATATACGATCTCATCAGTTTGGGTCATCCGTTCGTAAATCTGTATAGGATTCATTTGTAAACAATAGGATGGTGCCAAATCTACCAAAGTTTTGTAGGTCTTAATGGCTTCAATCATTAAAGCGCGTGGAGCCAATTCTGTTTGACTTTTGAAAATTGGCGCCCCTAGCGCGATGCACATCATGTAGTGATGCATTAGGGTGTCTATTGGAATGGAGGCAAAAGCGACTTTACCTTTTTTGGTAACTTCAATCAGTTGCTGCCATGTTTGTGGGATTTGAAAATCGAGTTGCTGCACCAAATCTTCTCGCCAAGTGGCAATGGGTGTAGCAGCATCTGTTGCCAAGGTCCATTGTTTGTTAAAAACGTGATAGCTAGCGTGAGACTTCCCAACACTATGATGTGCCAATTCATTTAGAAATGCTTCACTAACATAATCATTAAAAGGTAACAACAATTGATCCTGAGCAGCCAAAGTCACATGGGGATTGTCCATGATGAGCAAATCAAATTGGTTTATCAGTTCCTGTAAGGGCATATCTGCAAAAGCTTGCAAGGATCGTTTTTCCCACGTTATGCGCACTGAGGGATTCAATTCCTCATAACGTTGTGCAGTGGCGACTAAAGATGTAAATCCACGAGTGTGATTCCAAGCGATTCCTTTTAACTGTATCATGTTATATTGTTGATTCCTTAGGTTCGTTAAACAATCCCTCTGGCCAGTGATAACTTCCAGGTTTAATGGTAATGTGTTGGCTGCTGTTATGATGTTTCATTCGAATAACGCCAGGTGCTAACTCCGAAATAGGTGTAAAGGTTGTCCAATCCATTGCCGTTAACACGGCATAAGTAGTGGCGCCACCCTCAATAAAAAGTTCGCTTACATTGAGTGATTCCAATACTCGCTTTGTAATGGCGCTCATTCTGGCTTTCAAAAAAGTGATGCGCCCTTTTTGCTTGATAAGTGTGTTCGAAACTCTTAATACTGCTCTTTTTGATTTCAAAAATGCGCCAATAATTTGTGCTGAAAAATCCTCCAAAAAACTTACGTCAATTTGATCTTCCAGCAGTTTATTGGGAAACAAAAACAAAGGGCAATTCGACTTTTCAAGGGTTTTAGCGAAAGCTATGCTATTGGGGTGTGTGCTCCCTGAAAGCAAAAAATAATCCTTTGAAAAGTTATAGCTGATTGGCTTTGCAACGGCAACTGCCTTTACTCTTTTTAAAAGAAATTGCTCAAAAAAAGCCGAGCTACCCGCAATAAGCATTTTTGAACTATATAAATCACCATTTGTTTTCAAATCTTCTACTGATTCGCAGTCAGGCACATAAACGCCCTGCGATTGTATGGCTTTGATATTCCCTGTAAAAATCTCTGGAGCTTTGTTTAATGATCGGCTTGCTGTCAGCAATGACACGACAGAGGAAGTTGTAGCAGGAAACTCTGGATCAGCGGCAAAGCCTGTTTTTTCAATGGGTATGTTATCGATATAATAACTTGCTTTAACTATACATCTTTTAGATTGCGGGTTTGCGGGCTGAAGTAGTATATGCTCTTTTTCCTCTGCAGCACTCAAAGCCAAAAGTTCGTTTAAAACATGCCCTCGCAATACAGAGTCCACTTTTTTAAAAATAAAATCATCGGAAATAGCTCTTATTGCTTTTGCTAAAATAAAATGTCTCTTGTAGGCATCTGCTGCTGACAACGAACGTGTGTCTGTCGCCACTACATTGACGGTTGCCCTTCTTTCTGGAATAGCATCAATACCAAAGGACACAGCAATGCCATAGCGTAAGCAAATTCCTGCAATTTCTGCAGCTCCTGTGATATCATCTGCAACAACAGTGATCATTTCTTATGATGTTTTGCCATAACTATAGCATAATCTATGGCCACTAACATGGCATCAGCTGAGGCAATTCCTTGACCTGCAATCTCAAAGGCGGTACCGTGATCTACTGAAGTTCTTATAATAGGTAAACCGAGGGTGATGTTAACACCCTTAACACTTTTCATGGTTCCTTTGTCATTATCCCATTTAAATCCTTCAAGTTTGAACGGAATATGTCCTTGATCGTGATACATGGCAATACACCCATCAAATTTTCCTTGCACGGCCTTAACGAACATGGTGTCGGGTGGAAAAGGACCTTCAACTGTATAACCTAGGGCATTGGCTTGTTCAATTGCGGGAATAATTTCTTCTACTTCTTCATCACCAAACAATTGATTTTCGCCAGCATGTGGATTTAAACCAGCTACTGCAATTCGGGGTTGTTTGATGCCGAACTTTTTACAGGCATCATCCAATAAGGTAATGACTTCAAAAACACGCTCTTGTTTACACAAATCACAAGCTTGTCTGAGTGAAACATGTGTGCTTACATGGATGACCCTAAAATGCTGATCGGCCAACAACATGGCGTATTTTTTGGTGTTGGTGTAATCTGCATAAATTTCTGTATGCCCAGAATATTTATGTCCTGCTTTGTGTATTGATTCTTTGTTAATGGGTGCCGTTACCGTGGCATCGATTTCGTTACGCATGGCAAGGGCAATATTTTCAATCACCGCCTCAAAAGCTGCCTTACCAGCCATAGCGGAAACAACTCCCGGCTGCAACTCTTGATGGTTCACGTTTTTTAGGTCAAAAACATCAATGGTTCCATGCGTGAAAAGGGCTTCAGAAACCTTATTAACAGCGTGAACTTTTAGCGAAACACCCAATGAAGCTACCATATTTTTTATGGTTTGTGCATCTCCAACAACTAGGGGTTGACATCTTTCATACAATGGTTTTAGGGCTAGGGTCTTAACAATAATTTCAGGCCCTATTCCGGCAGGGTCGCCCATGGAAATACCTATTTTGGGTTTCATATTAGAGGATATTTTTATATATGTTTATTGTATCTTCTCTTGATACTTCTCTAGGGTTGTTTTTTAACAAGCGTGTTACGTTCATGGCTATAGTTGCCAATTCGGGTATGTCATCTTCGGTTACCCCTATCTCGGTCAAGCGTTGTGGTATTTGACAAGCTTTTGACAAGCGTTCAATTTTGTTTATTCCCGCCAAGGCGACTTCTTTGTCTGTACCGGAGATAGTTATGCCTAGCGCTCTAGCCACATCGGCATGTCTTTTTAAACTAGCGGACATATTAAACTTTAGTACTTTGGGCATCAGTATGGCATTTGACAATCCATGTGGGATATGAAATTTACCGCCTAGTCCATACGAAAGGGCGTGTACTGCTGCTGTATTTACAGGGCCCAAACACAAGCCACCATACATAGACCCTAGCAGCATAGCCGACCTAGCGTTCATGTTGCTGCCATTTTCAAAAGCCTCTTGAATGTACTCGGCAATGAGTGAAATCCCTTTTAGTGCATAAATATCCACAGTAGGGTGAGCGAATTTATTTGTATAAGCTTCTATACAATGTGAAAGAGCATCTATTCCTGTTTCTGCAGTCAATTTAGGCGGTAAGGTCACGGTTAAAACGGGGTCCAAATAGCAAGCATCAGGCACTAAAAATGGGCTTATGATGCCACGCTTTGCTTGAGTTTCTTCATCCAATAAAATGGCATTAGGTGACACTTCACTTCCTGTACCCGACGTTGTTGGCACACAAATTAAATGGGTTTTTCTATCGTGCAACAACCCCATGCCAACAATGTCTTCAAGTTTTTGCGAATGATTGATGAGGGCCGCCAACAACTTGGCGCAATCCAGGACACTTCCGCCACCAACACCCACAACGCAATCGGGTTTTAAAGCTTTGTGCTCATCCAACAATAGATTGAATTGCGAAAAGGTGGGTTCTCCTAAAAATCTGTATGCAACAAGCTTAACCTGTTTGTTACTAAACTTGCTGCTTTGAATAATCCCTTCAAGAATAGGAACTAATGGAGGTGCCACCAAAAAAAGTACGGTTTGGGCGCGCTGAATCAAGGAGTCGCCTGCAAGTTGTTCAATAACCCCCTCGCCAAAGATTATTTTTTGAGGTTGAAGTAGTGTAACAGAATTCATCATTCTTTTTTAAGTTTGAGATATCCGTAAATCGTAAGCTCATCGTGAGAGTCCTCACTTTTAAAAATGTAGCTAAACACATAGCCAATGACTAAAACGATCAAATGGCTGTAAACGCCCAACATATACTTGTGGTGCGGAAAATTAAAACGCCCCAAATCCCAGATAAGCTCGTTGTTGATTTTAGTAGTAGTTAAAACGGCATAAGCCGTAAATAAAACACAAACTAAAATACCTATATGAACCCCTTTTTTATTTGCTCGTTTTGAAAATAGTCCCAACAGAAAAATCCCAACGATACCTGCAGAAAAAATGGCGTAGAGTTGGAAGACAATACCTAACACGCCTTTACCTTCCCACGAATAATACAATAGTGCGACAACAGACATTGCTATTCCAGAAAAAAGAACCAACAGGCGACCTACCAATAAACGCTCTTTATCTGAACAATTTGGCTTAAACCGTTGGTAAAAATCTTCAACACCTATGGCTGCCATAGAATTCATGTCTGAGTCTAAACTAGAGATGGCAGCAGCAATCAGCGCCGCAAGCACCAGCCCTACCGCACCGATGGGTAGTTCAGTCCCAATAAAATAAACAAAGGCTTGATCAGAGCCAATATCTGTGGGTAAACTAGCACCGCCTGAATTGTAAAACACAAATAATAAAGACCCAATCAACATAAACAATGCCCACACGGGAACACTGGCAAAAACCCCTATGTAGGCTGCTTTTTTGGCATCTTTGTCACTCTTCGCCGTTAAATAGCGTTGCACAATCGTCTGGTCTGTGCCATATTTTTGAAGGGCATAAAAAACACCATTGATGACCAAAACCCAAAAGGTAGCCTCAGCTAAGCTAAAATGGTAAGGACCTAGATCGATTTTTTTCATTTGAATGGCTTCCGAAAGCATAAAACCTGCACCGACATCAGATCCAAACAATAGGGTGCCTACACACAATAAACCACCGCCTATGAGTAAAAAACCTTGAACAACATCCATCCATATTACGGCTTCCATGCCGCCTAGAAGCGTCAGCAATAAAATAACGATGGTCAGTCCTGTGATAAAAAGGGGGACATCTAATCCAGTAAGGGTAGATAAAGCTAAACTAACTAAATACAAAACGGTGCCCATTTTTGAAAAATGAGTTAAAATGAAAGCTATAGCGCTATATATTCTAGTAAATGGACTAAATCTTCGTTCAAAGTATTCGTAGGTACTCAAGCGGATGGCCTTTCGAAATAATGGAACGATAAACCCAATCAAGCCCACCAACACAATAGGAACCATAATCCCTTGTACCAATAGAATCCAATTGGATTTATAGGCTGCAGCGGGATAGGCCAAAAAGGTTACACTACTGATAAGTGTTGCAAAGATTGAAATACCAATCGCCCATGCAGGAATGGTTTTACTCCCAGCAAAAAATTGATCGGAGCTTTTTTGTCTCCTCGCAAAATAAAACCCCGAGCCTATAGTAAAGGCAACAGAAAAGACAACGACTAAAATATCTATCAAATGAATGTTTAGCATACTATTTTTATATTTCGGTTAAAGGAGGCATCATTGTTTTTGAGCACCATTGTTTTTGACTCATTAACCCTTTCAAGGCAGCTAACGATTCTCCAAGTGTTTTGTCTTTTTGGTAGGCCACCGCCACAAGATCGGTTTCGGTTTGCCAATGTTGACAGGTTTTCCAATCTTGAATTAATGCTGCCGCATACATGCTTCTATACATTTCGGGCACATAATTTCCCGTGCTTGGCACGATGCCATCTGCGCCCCATTGTAAACTTTCAAAACTTTTAGCACCCCAGCCACAGAAAAAAGAAAAATTAGGATTTTCCTTATACGTGTTGATACACGTTTTTAGTCGATCTGTATCACGCTCAGAATCTTTTAATCCCCAAATATTTGGGTGGGCGGCCAAAGTGTCAACAACTGTTAAGGGAATGGACATTTGGGTAGTAGCCTTGATATTATAGAGCATCACCGGACCAGAAATTTGGTCGGCTAAGGCTTGATAAAAAAACGTCATTTGTTTTGGGGATAAACCATAGTAAGAGGGCAATGTGGCCACGACACAATCGACACCCAACTGGATGTACTGATTTCCTCTGTGGATTAAATCTTGAACCTGATTACCAACCAAACCTGCGTATATAGTTTGGTTTTTCCCTTTAGCAGCTACAGCGGCTTCAACCAGGCGCAAACTCTCCTTTTCACCAATCGAACACGACTCACCTGTAGTACCCAAAACTAGGGGATGAATTCCATTTTGGGTAAAGGTGGTTACAAGCCGTTTTACAGCCAAAATGTCAATCGATAAATCAGAACATAAAGGTGTAATCATGGGCACAACTATGCCAGAGAAACGTTTTTGCATTTAGATGATTTTTAAAACTATTGGTGTTTTAATGGAGTTAAAATTCACGTACAACAACTATGATTTTTTGATAAAAAAAGGACATGCTATCACATGTCCTTTAATTTAAACTTTTATAAATTTAACAGACTATTTTACAATAAACTTTACAGCTTTTTTTCCCTTTGCTGTTTCTAAAGAGCATATATACAATCCTGAATTGAGATTAAACTCAGTGCTTTGTTCTGTTGTGATTGATTTCATCAATGCACCAGTAATGTTGTACACATTTATTTTAGTCTCTTCGGTAACATTAGAAATGAAAACCGTATTATCTATGGCACTAATCTGCGGAAAAAGGTATTAACTTTTTGGTGTAGATAAGGTTCGTGCATAAACCCCATTTTCATAGACTTTGGTTACCAATCCTTCTCCAAGTGAAACATCAACTTTGCCTAGGTA
>JAURDG010000083.1 GCA_030828025.1 Flavobacteriaceae bacterium
GTACGCCACCCCGCCAGCGATAAATCGATTGCTTTGCATCGCCAACAATAACCAAAGATCCTCGTTCTTGTTCTCCTTCTAACGCATGGGCAAAAAGCGGTATGAGGTTCGACCATTGCAGTACAGAGGTGTCTTGAAACTCATCAACAAAAAAGTGGCGGTAGCGAACACCTAATCGTTCATATATAAATGGTGTGGCTGTATCTTTAATTTTGTCGGCAATATGCTTATTGAAGAAGCTCAACAACCGAACATTCCGCTGCTCCTGAGTCTCTGTTACCTCTTGGCCTATACGTTGAATCAAAGAGAGTGGAACGATGTTTTTTCGCAATAACGTCAACAATTCGGCTTGCCGCCATAACTGATCATAGGCGTCAAAGAGGGTTGTAATCGGCTGTTCAAGTGGCGCAAATGCTGTTTTTTCTGTTTGTGTTGCGCTAGCGTTCAAAAGATTTCCCGATGCCATTCTTTTAACTAAGTCTTTTTGCTCATGCAATGGTTTAGACCAGTCGCCTTGGCTTAAACGCTTCAACAGCGTTGGCAATTGTTGGTAGGGAAATACTTGCGGCGACAAGCCTGTTTGTTTTAGCTGCACCAACAAGGCCGCCGCTTGTTCTGCTATTGGTCCTTTAATGATGCTTATTTGTTCTTTTAGTGTTTTGTCGATCTGGGAAAAAGCTGCGAAAGGCTTATCCATAAGTGCCGAAAGTGATACCATATGGTTTTCATTGAGGTACATTTCGGCAATATTCGTAACCTCACTTGTAATGTCCCACGCTTTTAGTTCGTCTGCCTTTTGTAAGACATAAGCAACCAGCACTTTTGTAAGCGGTATGTCTGCTCCAGCCTTACTCAATACTCTAGCAACAACCTCTGCCATAAAGTCTTTAGCGTCTAACACAATGTCAAAGCTCGGCTGAAGCCCCAAATCACGAGCAAAGGTGCGTATAATCTGATGGGTTAGCTTGTCGATGGTCACCATGTTTAAGTGACCAAAGTGATGTAGGGTATAAGCAAAGGCTTTTCGGGAGCGGCGATGAAGTTCTTCGGGAGACAATTGGCACTGTGCAGCCAATTGCTGAAACATATCGTCCGCTTTTGCCTTGGAAAGCTCCTGTCCAAATAGGGCGAGTTTTTCCAAAACTCTATCTTTCATTTCTTGAGCTGCCTTGTTGGTAAAGGTGATGGCGAGCAAGCGTTGTACCTCATTTGGATATGGACTGCTCAAAACACGAAACAAAAAAGACCGAACCAGCGTGTGGGTTTTACCCGCTCCTGCAGAGGCGTTGTAAATCAAAAAGGGTGCGGATGGGTGTGGCTGCACAGCAGAAAAATAAAATCGTTCTTTAAAGTAGGAATATATGATTAAATTTGTAAAAATTAAAAATATAAAAAATGGCTTTTGAATTACCTTCTTTACCTTACGCAGCGGACGCACTAGAGCCGCACATTGACACGAGAACCATGGAAATCCACCACGGCAAACACCATAGTGGATATACAGCAAAACTCAATGCTGCTATTGCCGACACCGATTTGGCAAATAAAGGCATTGAAGATATTTTAGGAACGCTTGATATGAGCAATGCTGCTGTTCGTAATAACGGTGGTGGATATTACAATCACTGTTTGTTTTGGGAGGTAATGGGTCCTGATGCTGGAGAGATGTCTTCAGGGTTAAGCGCTGCTATAGATGCGGCTTTTGGTTCTTTTGAAGAATTCAAAGATGCTTTTTCAAATGCTGCCGCTACTCAATTTGGCTCTGGCTGGGCATGGCTTTGTGTGCATGCAGACGGCTCATTAGAGGTTTGCGCAACAGCAAATCAAGACAATCCGCTCATGCCGGGCGTCAGTTGTGAGGGTAAACCCATACTTGGGCTTGACGTTTGGGAGCATGCTTATTACCTAAATTATCAAAATAGACGACCTGATTACATCACTGCTTTTTTTAATGTGGTAAATTGGTCTGAGGTTAGCAAGCGATACGCAAACCGTTAATTTTGTGTGATTTGTAAAAAACAAAAAGAGGGCATAATGCCCTCTTTTTTTGTATAAAATAAAAAAGGTGGAAAGAATCCACCTTTTTTGCCCCAAATCTTACCATGAACTTAACCTACTTATGTTATGGCTCTGCTAATATACGAACTCATTTTATAAATCAAAGTAAAATGAATAAATTTTTATTTTTTTTTCACTTTTTAGTAGGCGCGACCGCTTTTCCCTTCGTAAAAGTTGATAAATGCTTGGTTAACAACCTTATTCCCGCCTTTTGTTGGGTAAATGCCCGTAAAATACCAATCTCCCGTATGGTTGGGACATGCATTGTGCAGATTATCAACGCTTTGGAATAGAATATCTACTGTTGCATTAATTTCTGGTGTTCGTAACATTTGACCTATCTTATTTGATATTTCGTCGTCGGAAAATTGGTCATAAAGGGGTTTAACCACATTTTTTACGTCATCTAGTGGTTTTTTCATGCTCAACTTGGCCTGTTCATACACCTCTTTTAGCTGTTTTGTTTTGTTTTGGTCATCCAAAAGGGCGAGCATCGCTCGGAAAGCGATTAAATCCTCTAAGCGTGCCATGTCTATGCCATAACAGTCGGGGTAGCGTATTTGTGGTGCGCTAGACACAATGGTTATTTTTTTGGGCTTGAGGCGATCCAACATACGCAAAATGCTTTTTTGAAGGGTCGTGCCGCGAACAATGCTGTCGTCAATAACAACCAGGTTGTCATTTGGCTTTACAGACCCATACGTAACATCGTAAACATGCGCCACCAAATCGTCTCTGCTGCTGTCTTCAGTAATAAACGTACGAAGCTTGGCGTCTTTAATGGTAACCTTTTCTACTCGAGGCCGTTGGGTGATGAGTGCTTTTAGCTTTTCTGCCGGCATCTGTTGATCGGCCAAAATTGCGGCGGCGGCTTGTTCGGCCATAAACGCTTGCGCTTGCTCAACCATTCCATAAAACGACGTTTCTGCCGTATTGGGTATATAAGAAAAAACGGTGTTTTTTAGGTCTCCGCCTACAGAGGCGTATATTTTAGGAAACAAGAGGCGGCCCAGTTCTTTTCGTTCATTATATATATCGACATCGTTTCCTCGAGAAAAGTAAATCCGCTCAAACGAACATGCTCGTTTGGCTGTCGGTTCGTTTATTGTTTCATGCGATACCGCACCTGATTGTTTAATTATCATCGCTTCTCCAGGCTGAATCTCTTTAATCTGCGTTACAGGAACGTTAAAAACCGTTTGTATAGCGGGTCGCTCGGAGGCAATCACGACCACCTCGTCGTCTTGATAGTAAAACGCTGGGCGAATGCCAGCAGGATCGCGCAACACAAACGAGTCGCCGTGGCCAAGCATGCCCGCTATTACATAGCCGCCGTCCCAGTTTTTTGATGCCTTTTTTAAGATTTTACCGATGTTCAGGCGTTTGGCTATTTCGGGTGAAGCCCCTTGCTTGTCAAAGCCTTCTTGCTTTAAATTTTTGTACAATTTTGCCACCGCAGCATCCAAAAAATGCCCTATTTTTTCCATAATGGTTATGGTGTCGGCCTTTTCTTTAGGGTGTTGGCCTAGCGCAACCAAGTTGTCAAAAAGCTCATTGACGTTGGTAAGGTTAAAGTTTCCCGCAACAATCAGGTTTCGGTGCATCCAATTGTTTTGACGCAAAAATGGATGAACGCTCTCAATCGTGTTTTTTCCAAAAGTACCATACCTGAGGTGCCCAAGCATGACCTCGCCAATATATGGAAAGGCAGACTTTAACTCTTGTGAAGAGGTCATCGGGGTGTCTAGCTCTTGCTCGACAAGCTGAATGCGTTTATTGATTTGACCAAAAATATCCTTGATGGGTTGTGCCTTTGAGGAGCGCACACGACTCATAAAGCGTTCTCCAGGCTGCATGTTTAGCTTAATACTTGCAAAGCCAGCACCGTCTTGCCCGCGGTTGTGCTGCTTTTCTAGCATCAAATACATTTTTTGGAGCCCATAAAAGGCAGTTCCATATTTTTCCTTGTAAAAGTCTAATGGTTTAAGCAGCCGGACAAGGGCTATTCCACACTCATGCTTGATGGCATCACTCATGGTACAAAATTAACCAAATTTTAACGCGGTTTCTTTAATTCTCACACAATCGTTCTTAATTGTTCTAGTTTTTGAAGTTGATGTGCAAAAACCTGCCCATCTGCCTTTTCTAAACCCTTCGTTCCCATACCGCCAACGCATATAGATGCTGCTGCGGTGCCGTACAAAATACCTTGCTTGATTTCTTTTGCCGTAACCGCATTTTGCTTGGTTAAATAGCCCGATAGCCCTCCCGCAAAACTATCTCCTGCACCAGTTGGATCTATTACTTGGTCTAGTGGTAGTGCTGGTGCATAAAATGGTCCTTCAGAGTGAAACAATAATGCGCCGTGTTCTCCTTTTTTTATAATGACAAACGAAGGGCCCATTGCATGAATGGCCTTTGCTGCCATTACCAGATTGTTTTTGCCGCTCAGCTGAATGGCTTCTTCGTCATTAATGGTAATTACATCCACCTGCTTAATTACACGCAAGAGGGCTTCAAGTTGACTGTCCATCCAAAAATTCATGGTGTCCAAAAGCACCACGCGCTGCGGGTTGGGTGTCAACTGATCCAAAACCTGCTGTTGCACATTTGGGTCTAGGTTTCCAAGCATAACCACACGAGCGTCCTTAAAGTATGTTGGAACTTTTGGGCTAAAGTTTGCTAAAACATTGAGTTGGGTGTCCAGGGTGTCTCGGGAATTCATGTTGCTGTGGTACTTGCCCTTCCAATAAAAAGAGGGTTGGTCGGCAACCTGTTCAACACCCGATAGGTCAATGTTTCGATCACGCAGTAACTGCAGATGTTCTTCTGTAAAATCATTCCCAACAACCGAAACAATTCCTGTTTCTGCTTGGGCGTAGGCTGCCGCTAGTCCAATATAAGTGGCTGCGCCACCCAACACTTTCCCTGACGTTTCGCTTGGTGTGATAATTTCGTCGAACGCCATCGTTCCAACGACCAGTAATTTTTGATTGCTCATACCTTGTTTTGTTTGTATCCTGTGTCTTCTTTTAGTTCTTTTTGTTTTGATGCTGCTACTGCCAGGGCGTCACAACGATCGTTTTGCGGATGTTGATTGTGTCCTTTTATCCATTGTATTTTGACCTCGTGTTTGTCGTAAATCCGTAAAAAACGCTCCCACAAATCTCTGTTTTTTTGTTTTTTAAATCCTTCTCGTTGCCAACGAAAAACCCATTTCTTTTCAACAGCGTCACAAACGTACTTGGAGTCTGTAAATACCGTTACATCTACTGATGGATCTTTAAGCAATTCCAATCCCTTTATAACCGCCAACAACTCCATGCGGTTGTTTGTCGTGTGTGCAAATCCTTCAGACCACTCCTTTTTATACTGACTGCCGACAAGCTCTAAGATCAATCCAAAACCTCCCGGGCCGGGGTTGCCGCTTGCTGCGCCGTCAGTATATAAATGAACCTGCTTCATTGTTGCTGAAGGAGTTTATGAATTTGTGGCGCAAAATACGCATGCTCAAGGGCATGGGTTTTCTCGGCTACGTCAGCGGCCGTATCGTTTGGCAACACGCTTGTTGTTGCTTGAAAGATAATGGCGCCTTCGTCGTAATGTTCATTTACATAATGGATCGTTATCCCTGTTTCGGATTCCTTATTGGCAACAATTGCGTCAAAAACATGTCTGCCATACATGCCTTTACCGCCATATTTGGGCAATAGTGCGGGGTGGATGTTGATGATTTTGTTCGGAAATGCTGCTAGGTATGCCTGGGGAATTTTCCATAAAAACCCAGCCAACACAATTAGGTCGGGAGCAAGTGCCTCAAGTTCTTGAATGATTGTGGTGGTATATTCTTCTCTGTTGAACAACCGTGTGGCAACCCCTAAGCTGGAGGCACGATCAAGAACGCCTGCATTTGGGTTGTTGCAATAAATTTTTTCTGTCGAAACATCCGGAATTGCATCAAAGTAGGTGGCAATTTTTGCCGCATTTGTTCCTGATCCTGATGCAAACACAACGATTTTTTTCAAAACTTAAACTTGTTTGGGCAAAATTACGCATTTATGATTGCTTTATTCTTCCCTATAAATACTTAATATTTATAAAAAAGCATTGTGTACATCAAAGTTTTTCTATTTTTGCCCTAAATATTAAAACCAAAA
>JAURDG010000007.1 GCA_030828025.1 Flavobacteriaceae bacterium
CAACAAAATGTTGTTCTTCTTTAGCGGGATTTGTGTCATCAAAACGAAGGTTTACGGGTGCCTTATATTTCGTGCCCAATTCAAAGTTTAAGCAAATGGCTTTTACGTGACCAATGTGCAAATAACCATTTGGTTCGGGCGGAAAGCGAAAACGCAAAGCAGCCGCATCTAGTCCGACAGCAAGGTCTTCATCAATAATATGTTCTATAAAGTGCTTTGACGGCGTTTCGCTCATCGCTCAACAATTTTTGGCAAAGGTAATTATTTCGGATTGTCTGTTGTAATAGTTTCTATATTTGACACAGTATGGGAAAAGTTTTTGTAGATAATATACGTGTGTTTGCCTACCACGGCTGCTTGCCTGAAGAAACGTTGATTGGTAGTGATTATCGTGTGGACTTGTTGGTGGAGGCTGATTTGCTGCCTTCGGCAGCCTCTGACAAGCTCAAAGATACTGTTGATTATGTTACGCTCTGCGCCTGCGTTAAAAAAGAAATGGCGGTGCCGTCCAAACTACTGGAACATGTAGGAAAACGTATTTTAGACCGCGTGATTGATAGTAGCGCTTTGATAACATCCGCTACGGTTAGGGTGGCAAAGATAAATCCGCCTATTGGTGGTCATGTGGCATCCGTAGCTATTGAGCTAACTAAAAAGCTATAGCTATAACTTAAAGCGTAAAAAAGTAGTATTTTTGCCGTCCAATAGGCACCGTGGCCGAGTGGCTAGGCAGAGCTCTGCAAAAGCTTGTACAGCGGTTCGAATCCGCTCGGTGCCTCTACTTTAATCGATCTTCCAAACGATTTTCTAGTCTGTTTTCTAATTTTTGCGCCTGCTCGGGAAAGGTGCCTTGGAAAATAAAAAACACCCCAAACAACACAATAATGATATGCACGACCTGCTTGATTCTATAAACGAATAGCGGAGTTAATTTACTTTTTAATTGCTTCGCCAATACAATTTTGATCACATCGAATACTAGGTAAATGACAATGATATATGCAAAAAAGGAAAATAAGCGCGTGTCGTCCATCTGAAATTTTGCGCCAAAGAAGACAACGCTACCCATCCAAAATAAAAAAGTGCCCATATTGATAATATTTAGCAAAAAACCTTTGCCCGTGTGATAAAAAAACCCGCCTTCTTGGACTTGGTATTCCGAATCTGAAGAAATTATTTTCCTTTTTTTTTGTGTTTTTTTAAGATAAATCAAACCGTAACAAATAAGAACAACACCGCCGATATAGTAAAGTTGTGGGCTGTTTTCTAAGGTTTTCAATAACTTGCTTGCGCCTAAAAAAGCAACAAACAAAAAAACAACGTCTGCAGCGGCAGCGCCCACACTTACACCTATGGCATGTTTAATGCCTTTAGAAATACTTGTTTCTAGTATGACAAAAAAAACAGGTCCAGTAGAGATGACCAAAATTAACGCAATGGGAATAGCAGTTAGAAAATCACTCATCTGTGTTTGTGGGTTGCGGTTCTTTTACAAGCTCTATCGTTCCGCCAACATCAATGCGTTTTACCAGTTTTTTTGGTGGTCCAAAAACACGGATAGATCCGCCAAGCGAAACAATTGCTGTAACCTCTTCTTCGGCACGTACTGCTGCGTTGCCTCCTGCTTTTACTTTAACTTCAGCAAAAGATGATGATAGCTCATCTGCTTGAATGGTGCCGCCTGCACTAACGAGGTGCTTCTGATTTTTTGCTACTCCTGATAGCTTTACAACACCACCAGAACTGGTTTTTGTGGTGATTTTTTGGACATCTAACACCGCCTCAATTTCTGCACCTTCTTGTGCTTTTAGGGTAATTGTTGGTTGAAATAAAACATCCTGGCAATACACATAAGCGCCTTCGTTTGCATCGATGACTTCTAACGGATTGGAAACAAATAAAGCTACTGTTGTGTTAAATCCACCCAAGCGTTTTAGTAAGTTCATGCGCAAATAGAGTCGTCCATTTTTATTCTTGTAGGAAAAAAATGCTTTGTTTTTTCCTTCAACAACCAACGAATCTGCATCCGAAGGAATAATAGTAACACGTAACCCATCAAAAACTTTTAATTCATCTACTTGTCCAAGACGTATGGATTGCGCTTGAGAAAAAAAAGAAAAGCAGAAAAAGAAAAAGAAAAAACGCATTTTTTGACTTTACCCAAAGATACAAATTATCATGTGTTTAGTAAGGTAAAATCAAGATGTCGTTTAATAGGATCAGCAGCTTTAACGAGAACTGAAACACGGCCACCTAATTGATATATGCGCTTGGTCTTTTGCCCGATAAAAGCAAAATTTCGTTCATCATAAACGTAAAAATCATCAGACATATCGGTTGGTCGAATCATGCCTTCGCATTTTGTTCCTTCTATTTCTACATACATGCCTCGTTCGGTAACTCCTGAAATAACACCTGAAAATGTTTCATTAATATGGTCTTGCATATAGACGACCTGCATAAATTTAATTGAGTCGCGTTCGGCTTTTGTTGCTAAAACTTCTCTAGAGGAACAATGTTTCATTACTGCTTCTAAAGGTTCTTTTTTTGGAGCTTTATTACCATCCAAGTAATGTTGTAGTAATCGATGTGCTACTATGTCTGGATAACGCCGAATTGGAGAAGTAAAATGGCTGTAATAATCAAACGCTAAGCCATAATGTCCAATATTTTCAGTCGAGTAAAGTGCTTTACTCATACTTCTAATGGTAAGCGTGTCTATAAGATTTTGCTCTTTTTTATCGCGAATATCCTCTAGAAGTTTATTTATTGAATGCGCAGTAGTTTTTGGTGTTGCTAGATTTAATGAATAACCAAAACTACCAATTACTCTTTTGAGTTGATTAATCTTTTCTTCATCTGGTTCATCGTGGATGCGAAAAACAAATGTCTTTTTAGGGTCGTCTTTAGAGATAAACTCAGAAACTTTTCTGTTTGCCAACAACATATATTCTTCAATAAGTTTATTAGCATCTTTGCTTGTCTTTACAAATACAGAAATAGGATGTTGTTGGTCATCCAATTTAAATTTTACTTCTTCTTTATCAAACGAAATAGCGCCTTGCGCCATTCTTTTCTGTCGAAGTTTTTTTGCTGTTTCGTTTAACTGAAGGATCGCTTGAACTACATCACTACTCGTTGTATATGCTGATTGGCTCAAGGATAGTTCTGCGGGAATTTCGCCTTTTCTAGTTTCAATAATATGTTGGGCTTCATGATAAGCAAACCGATAATCAGAATTGATGACGGTCCTACAGAATTTTTGGTTATGGATGTTGCCTTTTTTGTCAAGTGTGAAGATGGTAGAAAAGGTCAACTTATCTTCATTAGGTCTAAGTGAACATACTTTGTTTGATAATTGTTCTGGCAGCATTGGAACCACACGATCAACTAGATAAACAGAAGTTGCGCGTTGATAAGCCTCATCATCGAGTTTTGTTCCTGGTCGAACATAATACGAAACATCTGCGATATGGATACCCACTTCAAATAAGTCGTTGTCCAATTGTTTAAACGAAAGTGCATCGTCAAAATCTTTTGCATCTGTTGGATCTATAGTAAAAGTTAGGACGTCGCGATAATCCAAACGGTTTTTTATTTCTCTTTTTTCTAAAACTTCATTTATGTTATTGGCTTCTTTTTCTATAGTTGCATCAAATTTGTACGGTAAACCATATTCGGCTAAGATGGTGTGTATTTCTGTGTTTGTTTCGCCAGGATTACCTAAAACTTCAATAATTCGTGCTTGCGGTGATTTTGTTTGTTCCCAATCGGTAAATTCAATTAATACACGATCGCCGTCTTTTACTTTTTGTTTTGGTTGCTCACTGATATAAAAATCTGTTGCCGCAATACTTGGTTTGACGCGTACAAAATAGG
This sequence comes from Flavobacteriaceae bacterium, assembly GCA_030828025.1. Classification (GTDB taxonomy): domain Bacteria; phylum Bacteroidota; class Bacteroidia; order Flavobacteriales; family Flavobacteriaceae; genus UBA7446. The sequence goes on from JAURDG010000007.1 coordinate 3,880, forward strand.
TGTTGTTTTGTTGTTGTAAGGTTCCAACAAACTGATGTGTTTTTCGTGAAACAATTGATAAAATTTTCGCTTCTTGCTTTCGTTTTCCTCTTGCTGGATAGACATAAAAACGAACAGTATCTCCATTAAAGCCTTTATGGCTGTTTTTTATTACAACTAAATCTTCTTTAAAATCATCACATACGATATAAGCTGACCCTTTTGATGATATATCTAAAAAACCAGTGTAATATTTTTCTTTTTGTTTTGCTTGATAAGTTCCTCTAGTTTTTTGGAGGATACTGTTTTTTTTGGCTAGTTTTTTTAGCCCTTTAATAATATGGTTACGACCACTAGGATCGTTTATACCAAGGCGCACACAAATTTGTTTGTATGTGAAAGATTGTGTTGGGTGTTGCTCTAAAATTTGCAACAATTGTTGTTGTACAGAAATGCTGTTCTTATTATTCCCCATAAATGACAAAGGTACAGCATATTGGAACAGCCAAAACTTATCTACAAATTAAATTATACATATACTTTCTTTTCTTTTTATTTAAAAATTTAGTTGTGTTTATTATAGTGTGTTTATAACATCAATAAATTACATTTTTTATTTTTAATTAACAGATAATGTATTACTTATAAAATTAAAAACACCTTTTTATTTGTTTATAAATACCTTTTTAATTGTTTATATATGGAAGAAAGAAGAGTAAAAAAATATTTGTTTGCTAATTGATTTTTGATAAGTAACGAAACAAAAAAATTAGTTGTTTTATATTATTAAAAGAAATGAACATTTATATACACAATTCGTGATTTATATATTAGGTTAGTTTATATAGGTTATCAACATATAATTGTAATTTAGGCGTAAAATTTTAATATGCATATTGCTATAGGAAATGACCATGCAGGTCCTGTACTAAAACAAGAAATTTTAACACTTTTAGATTATCTCAATCATAGCTATACAAACTATGGTACAGATACAATGGATAGTGTAGATTATGCAGATTTTATTCATCCGGTTGCCGTTGATGTACGTGATGGAAAAGCAGCTTTAGGTATTGTTATTTGTGGCAGTGGTAATGGTGCCAACATGACCGCGAACAAATACCCAGAAATTCGTTCTGCGCTATGCTGGACAGCGGAGTTGGCAGCTCTGGCTCGACAACATAATAATGCGAATATTTTAAGTATTCCAGCTCGTTTTGTTTCATCAGAAGTGGCTATTGAAATGGTAAAAAAATTTCTATCCACTGATTTTGAAGGGGGTCGCCACCAAAATAGAATAGATAAAATACCACAATGTCGCTAAGGTGGCACACATATTCTTGGAACGATTTATCTAAAAAAATTCTTTACGATATTTTAGCACTTCGTGCTGAAGTATTTGTTGTAGAACAAGATTGTGTTTATTTAGACCCCGATAGAAAAGACGAAGAAGCACTACATATCGTTGCCTATGATAAAGAAAGTTTAGCGGCTTATAATCGTATTTTCCTCAACCAAAATCCCTCTATTATAGGTCGGGTTGTGGTACATCCTGCATATAGAGGAAAAAATATAGGAAGAGAGCTAATGGAAAAATCCATACACGAAGTACCAAACACAAAACCTATTTTTATCTCTGCTCAAGCGCAGCTAAAAAAATTTTACGAATCTCTCGGGTTTTCGCAAACAGGCAAAAGTTATTTAGAAGATGGCATACCGCATATTCCTATGGTCCTTCCACCAAGGAACGCCAACGGCGGATAAGTTCTTTCATTGGTTTTTCAAGGGCATCAAGAGTGGGTAATTCTTTTGCTGTATAAATAATAAAACCGCGCCCACAGAAAACAACGTATTCTTCCGATGCTCTAATTAATTTAAATTGCTCACGCATCAAGCGTTTAATTCTATTTCGATCAACTGCTCTTGGAAAAAGACGCTTCGACACCCCAAAACCCAATCCCAAACCCTTATCACCAACGGAACAAACGAGCTTTAAAGGCGCTTTCCCAAAATGATTTCCTGCAGCAAAAAGCGTTTCAATTTCTTTTTTGCTTTTTAGATGTACAATCTCATTCTTGGTTTTCGAAAACATTGTTGCTTAAATCTATATCTGCCATCAAACCAGATGGATCAATCCTTAATTCTCTAATTTTATCCAAAGGCGTGGACAACACCAAGCGATATTCTGGTCGTGCCCAAGCCCAATCCTGTTCAACCACCCAGTTGTCAACTTCTGAAGATTGTGGTTTTTCACCAAACATCATCTGTAGTGGAATGTAATGCACTGCTTCACTTCCATCAGCGTACAAAACACCAAGGTCAATAGGCATACCCATATCTCCTATTCGTGCCAAAACAATATGGGTTTTCCCATCTTTTTCTTCAACAGATTTAATACTGTAGTCAATTGTTTTGGTTGTTCGCACCCAATCGTTTAGATACCACTCCAGTTGAATACCCGAAACCTTTTCGGCAATGCGTTTAAAATCATTTGGTGTTGGATGAGTAAACTTATGCTCCTTATAAAATTGCTGTAATGCTTGTATTAATTTTTGTGGTCCAAGGATATAACCCAATTGGGTTAAAAAAACACTTCCTTTACTGTAGCTACCTGTTCCATAGGCCCTGTTGGTAGAAAAACGATCAGCATGTGTTGTAAGCGGCTCTTCTAAACCACTAGCAACCAATGAACGATATCTTTTGTAAGAGGTTTCAAAAGAATTAATATTTCCCATGATATTATGTTCGCCCAAGGCATCTAAAAAAGAGGTGAACCCTTCGTCCATCCAGGCGCATTTGGATTCATTAAATGCCAACACATGCTGAAACCAAGAGTGTGCCAACTCGTGTGAGGTTACGCCATATAAACTTTCATAGCTACGTTGCCCAGTAATCAGCGTACACATGGCGTATTCCATACCGCCGTCTCCACCTTGCAAAACAGAATATTGCTCGTAAGGATAGGGCCCAATTGCCTCGTTAAAAAAAGACAACAGTCTTTCAGTATCTTTTTGTAGGCGTTTCCAGTTGTCCGTGATTTCTGGGTCATTTTGGTAGAAAAAATGTAAGCGAACACCCTGTTCGGTGTCCAAAATATCGTGAATATAGTCTGGATCTGCCGCCCAAGCAAAATCATGAACGTTAGGCGCAACAAAATGCCACGTCAAGTTTTTTCCTTTTGTTCTTTTAGTTTTTTCACCATACCCATGACCAACCTCTTCAGGATTTTGTAAATATCCCGAACCACCAACGACATAGTGCTTATCAAGCGTGAGCTTGACATCAAAATTACCCCAAACACCATGAAATTCCCTTCCAATATAAGGGTTGGGATGCCAGCCTTCGTGGTCATATTCTGCCAGTTTGGGATACCATTGCGTCATCGAAAGCGAAACACCTTCTGCATTGTCCCTACCACTTCTTCTAATTTGTTTTGGCACCTGTCCCTCAAAAATCATGGACAAGGTTGTTTTTTCCCCCGGCGCAATTGGCTTTGCCAGTGGAACAACCAAAATGGTTTCTTCCTCTTGAGCATTTAGTTCAATACCGTCTTGTTTCAGCGAAAGAGCATGTAGGTATCCCACCTCTTTTTCGGTTAAGGCACCAATTCTAGTGCCAACCCGTTGATCCGGATCGGATAGTGAAATTGAGCGCTCGTCCATTTCACTTCCTGGCTGAAAAGCATTAAAATACAGATGATAAAAAACACGGCTTAAACTATCTGGTGAGTTGTTGGTGTAAACAAGCTCTTGCGTGCCCGTATATTTGAATGTCTTAACATCAACAAACACGTCCATCGTGTAGTCCACATGCTGTTGCCAATAGCCAGGCTGCGGCTGAGCAAAAGCAATAAATCCAAAGAGTAAAAAAAGTAAGTTTTGCATGATTTATAAGGAATTTAAGGTTTCAATAGGTAAAGATTCCAAAAGGCGGACGCCCTTTTCAGTATGTTTTACGGTAAGCAGCGGGTTGTGGGCATCATGTTGCATAAACAAAACAAAGTTTTTGTCAGCGGCTCGGTTTAGAAAAACGTCTTTTTCTTTTATGGTCTCAAGCGGACGCACATCATATCCCATAACATAAGGCAAAGGCAGATGCCCAGCCGTGGGCAGCAAGTCAGCAGCAAAAACCAACGTTTTGCCTTTGTAAGAAATATGCGGAATCATTTGTTTTTCGGTATGCCCATCCACAAATAAAATGCCAAAACCGAGTTCGCTTTCCGAGACAAAACCGTTATCATTATGCGCCACAAAAAAAAGCTGTCCACTTTGTTCAATAGGCAATAAATTCTCTGTTAAAAAAGAGGCTTTTTCTCTAGGATTTGGGTTTGTTGCCCATTGCCAATGCGACTTATTGCTCCAATATTTGGCATTTGGAAAACTAAGTTCATACCCTGTTCGGTTGTTGTTCCACCGAACAGCTCCACCACAATGGTCAAAGTGGAGGTGTGTTAAAAAAACATCGGTAACATCTTCTCTGGAAAAACCAACAGTATTTAAGGATTTGTCAAGGGAATTATTCCCCCACAAGCCATAGTGGCTAAAAAACTTTTCAGACTGTTTGTTGCCCATTCCAGCATCAATAAGTATTAGCCTGTCGCCGTCTTCAACAAGCAAAGAACGGGCAGCAAGTTCAATTCGGTTTTGAGTATCGGCAGGATTGGTTCTGCTCCACAAAGCCTTAGGCACCACACCAAACATGGCACCGCCGTCGAGTTTAAAATTGCCTGTTTCTATTGCATGAAGTATCATGGGAACGAAGGTACAAAAGTTTTATCCGTCAATCTTTTTCTTAAGCGCAAGTCCAAATTCAATCATGGCAGCAGCTTCTGCTGGCGTTGCGGGACGCAAAAACTGCCGAACCAACAACTCCTTGCCGTTGCTCATGACGTGATAAAAGCCATAAGCAGAGAAAAACGACACCATTTTAGCATTAAAAAAGGCGCGCACTTTTGTTGGATTATCACCCTGCACATAAAAATCTTTTGAAAACTCGGGAAAGTCAGGAAAATCGATGTCGTGAACTCCCGCCAAATGCGAAAGCTTTTCGAGTAATAGTTCTCGGTCAAAAGAGAAAATAGGAATTGGCTTTTCTAGAGTTACACGCAGAAATGTCGTTTGCACATTTTCTTTGGCAATAAAAGCACCTTCACTATATGTAATGTCGAACAAAGAAAGGCTATTTTTTGGTTCTTCGAGCATATTATACATACGCTCCACAACTGCTGTTTGATAAACAGGATGACCGCGCAAAAGGGCTTTATTTGTTTTTGGTGCTTCAGTGTAGGTCCACCCGTGCTCCTGCGCCAAAGCCTCCAGCTGTTGTTGGCGTTTCGTACGACCACCACCAAACACGCGAAGTGTTTTCATTGGTCGTAAGGTACGTACCGCAAAAGGATGGCTGGAGTCGGTATCGTGCACATCTAGCCCAATGATTTCGAGCGCACCTCCCTTACGTTCAAATAAGTCCTCGTAATTTTGGAGGCTTTCTTGTACGGTATGGTCCACAAAAGAACACAGCGAAAAATCAACTACCGCCCGCATGTCTTGCGGGATTACATCTAATTTGGACTTAAGTTTATAGAAATTTAAAAAGGTACAAAAGTGAATAACTCCAACATAATAATTTTGGGTTTCGGTTTCTTTATACATCAATACATTGGGCTTTAGCAGGTTTCGAGAGAACAACCAAAACGCCTTGTTCAGCACCACATGCACGGCAAAAGTGGTTGCCAGACCAATAAGAATACCAGTAATTAAATCGGTAAGCAAAGTGGCAATGAGCGTGGTCAAGAATACCAGTAATTGCTCCTTGCCAATTTGGTACATGCGCACAAAAATAACGGGCGAAGCTAGCTTATAGCCTGTATAAACTAAAATGGCTGCCAGTGCTGTTAGTGGAATGCGCCGCAATTGATCTTGAAAAACCAACACCATAACAAACAAAAAGACGGCGTGAAAGAAGTTAGCACTTCTATTGCTTGCTTGGTTATTTACATTCACCGAGCTTCGAGCAATTACCGTTACTACGTTCATACCACCCAAAAAGCCACTAACAACAGTTGCCAACCCTAACGCCTTCATGTCCTTGTTGGCATTTGACCTCCTTTTTTGTGGGTCTAATTTATCCACCGCTTTAATGCTCAGCAGCGACTCGATACTTGAAATAAGTGTTATGGAAAGGACTACACCCCAAAATGTGGACTGATTCCATTTGGAAAAATTTGGCGTAGGAAGCCCGCCGAACAAATTTTCAGGAAGCGAAATAAGCAATTCTTTGCTTATCGGATTTCCTTGCCCAAAAAAAGAGAAATAAGCATCGAAACCAAGTGCCAACAACACTACCCACATAGGAGCTGGGACAAGGTGAAAAAAGCGATTTCTTATGTTGCTGTAAAAAACCATAATAAACAAGCTTGCCACCCCAATAGCGGCGGCATACCATTGCCCAGTAGTGCCGTCCGTAATTAACGCATGAATTAAATCTGGAATCCCTAAAAACAAGTCTAGCGCTGCTCCTTTGGTTGTTAAATCGCCCAGCATGACATAAAGCTGCTTCAGCAAAATGGTTATCCCGATTGCCGACAGCATGCCTTGTAGGGCAGTAGCCGGAAAAAAATCACTCAGTGAGCCAAACCGCAAAAACCCAAAGACCAACAACAAGACCCCAGACAGTATAACAGCAGCCAGCGCATACAGGTATCCAGCCTGCATATCACCTTCGCCGAGCACCGTAACAGCACCAAGCAAAACCACCACCAACCCATTACCAGGACCCGTAATTGTGACGTAAGAACCACCAAACAAAGCAACAACCAGACCACCAACGACAGAAGCAATGATGCCCGCAATGGGCGGAAATCCCGAAGCAATGGCTAGCCCAAGCGCCAACGGCATTGCAATAAGCGACACCACAAATCCAGCAAAAATATTGCTGCGCAAATGCGCAAATTTAGTTTTACGACCCATCAGCGAACAATTAATACATCGGTTGGTAAGTCAGACAAAATATATTCCAAATCGTGAGGAAACAGCCGGTCCCAAAGGGTGAGTTTTCGTGGCGCATTCATCACCAACAAATCGGCACGCACCACCCTAGCGTAATGCCCAATAGAATAGCCTCTTGTTCCAAAAATAGGCTGAACAACCACCTCAAGCCGCCCTTTAATATTGGTTGGAATATGCTTTAAAATCGCCTGTACCCTAGAGTTTTCGCGCAATTTAATACGCTCTTTAGCAATGGTAGATTGCCGTAGGCTACGGTCGTCATCAACTTTAATGGCAACGCTGTCTTCTGGAATTTCTTCGACAACAGTTAGTTTTTGTGCGCCTAGTGATGAGAGCACGTAAAATGCACGTTCTATTGCCTCTTCGGTTTTTGGGTGCGCCAACCCGTTGACTACAGCAGAAGCACAGGGCACTCGAACAACTGAAGGCTTGATAAGCAACAACACATCACAGGGTGCTTTTCGGGTGAGCTTTCTTGCTACAGAACCCAAATAATATTTTAACAAGCCTTCGCGCTTGATTGCACCTAAAATGAGCAGGTTTGCTTTTTGGCTAATGCACGCATGCAACAACACATCAACAGGATTTCCTGCCTGCCAAAGCACCCGATAGTTTGGCAAATCACCATCAAAACCCGCGATGATTTTTTCTAAAGCCGCAGCTTTTTCGGTTGTTTGTTCGCCCACATGAACCATGACAAGCGAAGCGTTGAACAACACACTCATGCGCAACGCCTCAAAGATATTGGCTTGAATATTTGGCGAAAAAGCCACACCCACTACAATGGTGCTGTATTGTTTTTGCTGCATACGCTAAAATATAGCAAAAAGTTAGTACAGCACAAGTAAAGAAGTAATTTAAGAGAAAAAGTGAATCGGCGACCTAATCGTTTAGTTTGAGCACTGCCATAAATGCCTCTTGCGGAATTTCTACATTCCCAATCTGGCGCATTTTCTTTTTCCCCTTTTTCTGACGCTCCAGAAGTTTACGTTTCCGGGTAATGTCACCTCCATAACATTTGGCGGTAACGTCTTTGCGAACCGCTTTTACGGTTTCACGGGCAATAATTTTTGCACCAATCGCTGCTTGAATAGGAACATCAAACTGTTGTCGTGGAATCATCTTTTGGAGTTTTTCGCAGATTTTTTTGCCCAACCCATAAGCATTATCGGTATGTACCAGTGCAGAAAGCGCATCAACGGAATTACCGTTTAGCAATATATCTACTCGAACTAATTTTGATTGACGCATACCAATAGGGCTATAGTCAAAAGAGGCATAGCCCTTTGAAACCGATTTTAGTCGGTCGTAAAAATCAAAAACGATTTCCGCCAATGGTAAATCAAAACTCAGCTCAACACGCTCGGTAGTGAGGTAGGTTTGGTTGGTGATGATGCCGCGCTTTTCAATACACAAGCTCATTACATTCCCTACAAAATCAGATTTGGTGATAATTGTTGCTTTGATAAAAGGCTCTTCAACACGATCAAGGATAGATGCGTCTGGCAAGTCAGACGGATTGTTTACGATCAAAATGTCATTGGGGTTCTTTCGGGTATAGGCGTGATAGGACACGTTAGGCACGGTCGTAATCACCGTCATATCAAACTCCCGCTCCAGTCGCTCTTGGATGATTTCTAGATGCAGCATCCCAAGGAAACCACAACGAAACCCGAAGCCTAGTGCCGCCGAGCTTTCGGGAGCAAATACCAGCGAAGCATCGTTGAGTTGAAGTTTTTCCATAGATGCACGAAGCTCCTCATACTCTTCCGTATCTATGGGATAAATACCTGCAAAAACCATCGGTTTTACTTCTTCAAATCCTTCAATAGCTTGTGTTGTGGAGTGTTCCACGGAGGTAATCGTATCGCCGACCTTTACTTCCTTAGCTTCTTTAACTCCCGTGATGAGGTAGCCCACATCGCCTGCAAGCATCTGCTTGCGCGGCTCTTGTTTTAGCTTTAATGCGCCTATTTCGTCGGCATAATAGGTTTTGCCGGTAGCCATGAATTTTACCTGTTCGCCTTTGTTAATTTTACCATTAAGGATGCGGAAGTAGGTTTCCACACCTCTAAAAGGATTGTAAACCGAGTCAAAAATAAGGGCTTGAAGCGGTGCTTCTGTATCGCCTTTTGGCGCAGGGATTCGTTCAACAATGGCACGCAGAATATCGTCCACACCCAACCCCGTTTTAGCAGAAGCATGGATAACCTCTTCAGCTTTGCAGCCCAACAAATCAACGATATCGTCGGTAACTTCTTCGGGGTTTGCCGAGGGCAAATCCACTTTGTTTAAAACGGGAATAATCTCTAAGTCGTTCTCTAAAGCCAAATACAGGTTAGAAATGGTTTGTGCCTGAATGCTTTGGGCAGCATCAACGACCAATAGCGCACCTTCACAAGCGGCAATCGAGCGCGATACTTCATAAGAGAAGTCAACATGCCCAGGCGTGTCAATCAAATTAAATACATATTCTTGACCATCTAACAGATAATTCATCTGGATGGCGTGTGACTTAATGGTAATGCCACGCTCGCGCTCAAGGTCCATATTGTCAAGCAGCTGATCTTGTTTTTCGCGTTCGCTAACAGCTCCCGTTGCGTCCAAAAGGCGATCAGCAAGAGTGCTTTTCCCGTGATCGATGTGTGCGATAATGCAAAAATTTCGAATATGTTTCATAATGAGCGAACAACGCCAGAGCGAACAAAGATAGGCTTTGATAAGATAGAGCGCATGATTGTGCCAACAAAAAAAGGTATTTTTGAAAAAAAAGGAAATCATGGCAAACCTACGTACCTTATTGCAGCTTTTTTTAGGAGCTACTTTTTTGTTTTCGGCATATACTAAAGCTCTTGCACCTGGATTTTTTGAGGTATTGCTCGAGCAGCAGGGTTTGGTACCCAATCGCCTCTATGGCGCATGGGCTACTCGTGCCATCATCGCTTTTGAAGTTTGGCTCGGGCTCGGGTTGTTGTTTTCTATTTTTACACGTGCCTTACTTCGGATAAGCTTCGGATTGCTTGTTGCGTTTTCGGTGCATTTGTGTTATCTCATCATTATTGGCGAAACGGGCAATTGTGGCTGTTTTGGCGAAATGATTAGCATGTCCCCACTAGCTTCGTTGGGAAAAAATGTAGTGCTGTTAGGAGTTAATGCCTTTTTATTGCTGTTCCATTACAGGAACCAAAAGAAATCGTGGATTATTTGGGTGCTATTGCCCGCACTATTTGCTGGAGCAGTTTTTGTGTGGCCCATACAAACCGAACCCGATGAAGTGGTCGCAAAATTTCCCGCTTTTGAAGAAACTTCGGAAATCGACTTTACTACCGGAGAATACCTCGTGGCGATATTCAACCTTAGCTGTGAGCATTGCCAAGAAGCGGCACAAGAATTGGCAGAATTGCAACGCAAGGGAGTTGCCCTGCCACAAGTGGTCGCCTTGTTTTTTGAAGAGGGCGACACCACCGTTGACCAGTTTAACACATTGACACAATCGGATTTTCCGCACCAAATGATCGATGTAAACACCTTTTTTGACCTTATCAGCAGCGCACCGCCACGTGTGTATTGGATTAAAAACGGGGAAGTCCATCAATTTTGGGATGAGGAAATAGCCGACGGAATAAAAACTATTTTTGCACCCTGATGGTCAAAATCGGCGACATAGCACTAGGCGAATTTCCGCTGCTGTTGGCACCTATGGAGGATGTCAGCGACCCGCCTTTTCGTGCGCTGTGCAAAGAACAAGGCGCAGATGTTGTCTATACCGAATTTATCTCGAGCGAAGGACTTATCCGCGATGCCGCCAAAAGCGTGATGAAATTGGACATTTACGAAGCGGAACGTCCCGTGGGGATTCAGATTTTTGGTGCCAATTTGGATTCCATGCTACAGTCGGTGGACATCGTAGAAAAGACCAAGCCTGACATCATTGACATCAATTTCGGTTGCCCCGTTAAAAAAGTGGTGTCTAAAGGTGCCGGCGCAGGGATTTTAAAAGACATCCCATTGATGGTTTCCCTTACCGAAGCCATTGTAAAACGGACGCAGCTGCCCGTAACCGTAAAAACGCGATTGGGCTGGGACCACGACAGCATTAAAATTATGGAAGTTGCCGAGCGACTGCAAGACGCAGGTGCCAAAGCCATTTCGATACACGGCAGAACCCGTGCCCAGATGTACAAGGGCGATGCGGATTGGACGCATATTACAGCGGTTAAAAACAACCCACGCATGCACATTCCCGTGTTTGGTAACGGAGACGTAAACTCGCCCGAACGTGCTGTGGAAATGCGCGATCAATACGGACTAGACGGCGCCATGATCGGAAGGGCGAGTATTGGAAACCCTTGGTTTTTCAAGGAAGTAAAGCACTATTTTA
>JAURDG010000042.1 GCA_030828025.1 Flavobacteriaceae bacterium
GTTTGACCATATGTTTTCGAAATATTCGTTGCATCAATCATAGATTGCAAAGTAACCATTTTTTGATTTTGATTTGGAGTTTTTAATTAAGAATTAAGAATTAAGAATTAAGAATTAAGAATTATGGTGGAAATTAAATTGCTTAAATTTGAAAAAATCCTATATATGGCCTTAGCTACATTAGCCGCTGGATGCTTTTGGTGTACCGAGACCTTATTTGCCCGAATAAACGGGGTGAAAAGTGTTCTGCCAGGATATACCGATGGACATATCAAAAATCCTGCCTACAGAGAAGTCTGTACTGGTCGAACAGGCCATGCAGAGTGTATTCAACTAGAATACGACCCAAAACAAATTACGTTTGAGACCTTATTGGACGTTTTTTTTGACACACATGACCCAACAACATTAAATCGTCAAGGGAATGACATAGGCACCCAATACCGTTCTGGAATTTATTTCCACGACGAAGAACAACAACAAATAGCTGAAAAAATGATTCGAGAACTGACAGAAAAGCAAGCCTATGCTGCGCCCATCGTTACTGAAGTAAAACCATTTACGGTTTTTTATCCAGCTGAAATAGAGCACCAAGATTATTATAATTTGAACAAAAATCAGCCGTATTGTTCCGCTGTGATTACCCCAAAAGTGAAAAAATTATTGGACCTACATGCATCTAAACTAAAATAACATGAAATACGAGTCCAAAGACCTGTACAATGAGGCGATGACTGCTGCAGTAAAAAAACATTATTTCGAAGTGTTGACCAATCTTGGCGAAGACCCAAACAGAGAAGGCCTGAAAGACACTCCAGAGCGTGCAGCCAAAGCCATGCAGTTTTTGACCCAAGGATACGATATGGACCCTGCTGCAATCTTAGAGGAGGCCAAGTTTGCCGAAAGTTATAACGAAATGGTCTTGGTCAAGGATATAGAGGTTTATTCGCTTTGTGAGCATCATATACTGCCTTTTTTTGGAAAAGCACATATCGCCTATATTCCAAATGGACATATTGTCGGACTGAGCAAAATACCTCGAATTGTCGATGTCTTTGCGCGTCGTTTGCAAGTGCAAGAACGGTTGACAGAACAAATCTTAAACTGCATTAACGACACCCTTCAGCCCAAAGGTGTGGCGATTGTCATTGAAGCCGCTCACATGTGTATGATGATGCGCGGTGTGCAAAAACAAAATTCGCTGACAACTACATCTGGATTTTTGGGCGCCTTTGAGGCTATGGAAACACGCAATGAGTTTCTAAAGCTCATTGAAAGCAGACTGTCGTAACCTAAAAACGCCAACTTCCAGATAAAACAATATTCCTTCCTGGTTGTGAAACTCCAATAGTTTTCAATCTTGACAGATGCGGAATATAGGTCGTATTGGTCAGATTCCTGACCAATAGTTGCAGTTGTAACGAACTACCGCCGTGATGGATTGGAATGTCAAAATGCCCGCCGATATTAAGCAGGCCATAGCCTGTAGATTTGGTTTCAAATGCACCTATATTGTCTTGCTTGTCCACCAAATCCACCGAAATAAAAGTAGCCAATTCTGGTTGAATAGCCCAATGGATTTCTTGATGAAAAGCTAGTGGAGGAATCAAGGGTAGGGAAGAGCCGTTTTGCCGCTTAGCGCGAACGTATTCTAAAGAACTTTCAAAATGAAACTGTCCCTGTGGATGATAGTGTACATAGAGCTCGCCACCCCAAAGTGTAGCATCGCTTTGCACATATTCAAAAACTTGTAAATTAGCCTCCTGCTCATCTGTTGGATCAAGGTAAATGTAGTTTTTTATGTTGTTGAAGAAGCCATCGATACCAAGGTTTAGGTACTTTGACTTCATGCTTAGCCCAAAATCAAACTGTAGGTTATGTTCAGCATGTAAACCTGCATTGCCTACTTCAAATCGTTGTGTGCCATGATGCACTCCATGTGAGGTAAGTTCTGCCAAATTTGGCGCACGAAAGCCTGTACTGAGGTTTAGGCGAAGTTGTGCTTGCTGTGAAAAGATAGCATGAGTTAGCCCAATTGAACCATTAAAACGGTCAAAACTTCGGTTAATACTAGTGACTTCCTCCTCGTTTTGCAAAGTATAATCATGTGCATGGACAATAAAGGAGTCTGTTTTTAGCCAGCGATTGTCGTATCGTAGTCCAAGCTGCCAATTGAAGTTTTCGTTTTTTATAACATGAAGCCAGAATAAACCCAAATCTTTTTTTGTAGCATTTGGAATGATTGTTTCCTCGCCATAATTGGTGTTTTGTTGTTTATTCCATTGCATCCCTACAATTTGCTGCCAACTTCCTGATGAAGGAAGAGTGTTTCTCAAGTCAAAGGAGATCAGTTCGTTGTGCATGTCTAATGCCGCTTCATCTTCTTCGTGCGCTGTATCCATGAACGCCTCATCATGGTGCTCAAATTCACTTCGTTTGTTTATTGTCAATCCAGTGGTTAAATCCCATAGCCCTAAAGTGGTGTTAAGCTTTTGTCGTAGGCTGTATTGATTTAATTGAGTAGCTTGATATGGAACATCAATGGAGGCGTATCTTCTTGAGACGGCAGCATCTTCAATGATGCCAGCCTCCTTGTCATTGTAGGCAAAGCGAAAAGTCGCCTGATAGTTACCGTTGGTAAATCGCGTGTTAACCCCAGTACCTTTACTTTTAAATCGACTGTTGGGCACAAAGGCTTCTTCTGTTGTCTTGTAATCAGCATGATGTGCAAAAGCCCCCGAAGTGGCAAATTGCCATTTTCCCATAGCGACGCTAAAATTTGCATTTGTTTCATTGCCTAAGGACTGCGAAAAATAGCGTTGCTGAACAGCACCTGTTAACTGCTTTTTGTTTGTAAATGTCAAGGGTGAAACAAAAATAACTCCTCCGATTGCATCAGCGCCGTACAACAAAGAAAACGGCCCCTTGATTACTTCAACAGCCGAAGCAGAGGCACCAAGATCTAATCCATGATCGTTGCTAAACTGATAGTTTTCGTAGCGTAAATTATTGACATATGTTACCACACGATTACCACTCAACCCTCGAATCACGGGTTTTGCAATTCCTTGCCCTGTTGAGAGGGTAGATACCCCTGGAATACGCTGTAGCGCATCCGCCAAAACAGCAGCACCGTGCTCTTGAATAGATTCAGTATTTAATGTGCTGACAGTAATGGTATTTTGGTTGCGTAAGTTTGAGAAAGGAGTCGATACAACAACTTCCTCCATCTCAAAAATGGAGGGGTGTAATGAAATGAGGATATGCTTGGTTTCAAGTATTACTTCTTGGGTTTCGTACCCAAGAATGGAAACGACAATGGATTTGGCTCCTTGCGTTTCGATGCTGAACATCCCATTATCATCTGTAAATGTATAAACATCCAGAAGCGGGACGTATATTTTGGCATCGGCAATTATAGCACCTGTTTCTGCATCAGAAACTTGCCCTGTATGTTGGCTATATCCGAAAGAATGAGCAAATAGGGTGAGCAAAAGCCCACGATAAAAAATATGCATGATAAAATTATTAGTTAAACAAAAAAAAGACCAGAAGTTATGCCGTCACGGGCGGGCCCCTTAATTGTGTACTAAATAATGAAGTTGCGTAGCGATGAGCTACAAAATAAAATGAGTGTGTTGTGTAGGAAAGCTCGTGATAAACAAAAGATGTTGCACCTTCTACCGCTTGAGGAGAAAAAACATAATCCAGCAGTTCACAAGTGGTGTCAATTTGATGAATATGAAGCTCACTTTCGTCACAAATAGGATGGTCATGGGCAGCAAGCAGGTGAAGCTGTTGCGCAATTGTAGGGAAAAACAAAAACCCCAACAGCAGTAAACGCAAAAATATGTTATGACGCATTACGATTACACTTAAACAAAAATCCTAATCCCATTCTGGATAGCATCTTCTTTTCAAAGTTCCAAAAAAACCGGAACTGACCAAAAATAAACCCAAAAAACAGCAATAATATTTGGTAAATCGGAAATATAATCAAAATTCTGACTAACCAATAAATCCATGCTGCATGGCTTTGCGCTGTAATCCCAAGGAAGTTTGTTAGCGGATTGGCTAATTTAGCTGCACTAGAGCCCGTAACGGCAAAAACGATTAAAATCATTACCAATTGGAAATTGGAATGAATGCCCCAACGCTCTTTAAGACGTTTCATTAACCAAGTAAATCCTTAATCTGTTGTGCTAATTCAGTCCCAATGCGATCTTGGGCTTCATTAGTAGCTGCGCCAATATGTGGCGTAAGGGAAATACTTGGATGCATCAACAGTTTAATGGCTGGCGTTGGTTCGTTGACAAAAGTATCCAAAGCAGCAAAGCTCAAGTGTTTACTGTCGAGAGCAGCAACAAGCGCTTCTTCGTCCACGACACCACCACGTGCTGCATTGATAAGTCCAGCACCCTTTTTCATTTTGGCTAGTTCAGCCGCGCCAATGGTTGGTTTGTCTTGTGCAGGAACGTGTAATGTTATAAAATCAGACTGTGTCAATACCTCATCAAAGGAACGTGTTTTAATGGCAATATCTACCGATTGCCCGTTAAAGAAATCTACGGTTACGGTAGCTTCATCCATAAATGGGTCATAAGCAGCAACGTCCATACCCAGACCAAGTGCGATTTTTGCAGTAGCCTGTCCAATACGTCCAAAACCAATGATGCCTAAGGTTTTGCCGCGAAGTTCAATTCCTCCGCCATATGCTTTTTTAAGTGCTTTAAACTTGGTTTCGCCGTCTAATGGCATTGTACGATTGGCATCGTGCAAAAAGCGTACAGCACCAAATAAATGCGCAAAAACCAACTCGGCAACAGATGCAGAAGACGAAGCAGGTGTGTTAATCACGTGCAGTCCTTTTTCTTTTGCGTAGGCAACATCGATATTATCCATACCAACACCACCACGACCAATAAGTTTTAATCCTGGACAAGCATCAATTAACTCTTTGCGAACTGTTGTCGCACTTCGAACGAGGATGCCAACGATATTATTGGTGTTGATGTAATCGATGAGTTGTTCTTGGGCTACATTGGTCGTTGTAAGTGTAAAGCCAAATGCAGCTAAAGCATCCTGCCCCGATTGTGAAATCCCATCATTTGCGTGAATATTCATAGTATAATTTATGTGTTTTGTTCTAAAGTTTTCATTACGTCAACCAGCACTTGAACTGATGCTATTGGAAGGGCATTGTACATAGAAGCTCGATAGCCACCTACAGAGCGGTGCCCGTTGATGCCGCTAATTCCGGCTTCTTTTGCCATAGCTTCAAACGTGTCTTTTAACTCGGGGGTGTTGAGTGTGAAGGTTGCATTCATGGCACTTCGGTCTTCTTTAGCAGCAAATCCATCAAACAGCGGGTTGCGGTCAATTTCGGCATACATCAAAGCAGCTTTAGCCTCGTTTTCTTTTTCAATGGCAGCGATACCCCCTTTGTTTTTTAACCATTCCAAATTGAGCATAGAGGTATAGACAGCAAACACAGGAGGCGTGTTGAACATACTGCCCTTATCTGCGTGAATTTTGTAGTCCAGCATGGACGGGATTTGATGTGAAACCTTGCCAAAAATATCCTCCCGAACAACGACTAAAGTAGTACCTGCAGGTCCCATATTTTTTTGTGCACCAGCATACAACAAACCAAATTTGCTAAAATCAAGTTGACGTGAAAAAATATCAGAGGATGAATCCGCTACTAGAGTAGTATCGATTTCTGGAAGTGTCTTGTATTGTGTGCCAAAAATGGTATTGTTTGTGGTTATATGTAGGTAATCTAAATCAGCGGGAACAGTAAAACCCTTGGGGATATAGTTGAAGTTTGCATCTTTAGATGAAGAAACTTCGATAACTTCGCCTACCAGTTTCGCCTCTTTCATAGCCTTAGACGCCCAGGTGCCAGTGTTGCAATAGCCAGCTTTGTTTTCCAATAAGTTATATGCTGTAGCAATAAACTGCATGCTTGCACCACCTTGCAAAAACATAGCTGTATAGCCTTTGTCTTTAAGATCGAGCAATTCCAATACTAAGGACGTGGCACGATCCATGATTTCAATAAATGCAGGACTTCGGTGGGAAATTTCGATAAGGGATAGGCCAGAGTTATCTAGTTCTACCACAGCTTGTGCGGCTTTTTCCATGACTTCTTGAGGAAGGATACAAGGGCCAGCACTAAAATTGTGCTTTTTCATTTTTTATAATTTGCTGGCAAAGTAACGAAAACGGCTTCGTTTTGGCACAGAAAATTATGCTACTTTTTTAACAAAAATTGCATCGTGTCAACATGGTCGGCATAATCGTTGAGTTTAGGCTGTTGTGTTTGGCCAAACAGTACACTGTTCTCTAGGCAATTACTTACCACACATTGAATGTTATCCTGTTCCATTTTAAGTTTCTTTTTAACCGCTTCTAAGTTGGCATAATGACTATAATGTACACAAGCAATAGGCGAGTTTAGTCCAGCATCTTGCTTAAGCATCATAAATCCGTTATCTAACAAATCTTTTTCTTGCATCAAATACACTGCTTTGTTGTAGTCATAATTGTTGGCATAAGCATTGTGGTGTATCAAATCACGGTGTGCATAAAGTGCCAAAAACAAGTCATTAAAATCGTATCCATCAGGGACCATAAGATGAGAAACACTTCGGCAACCCAGCCCAAAATATTGCATGATGTCTATACACAGTGCAGCCAAATCTTCTTGAGTTTCATTTCCGTCCAGCACGGCAACGCCGTTGCGGGTTTTCCGTACAAGGTGCGGAACATCTTTAAAATAGTAGTTGAAGTAACGTGCCGTATTGTTGCTGCCAGTAGCAATCACCCGGTCAAATTTTTCTAGTTTTCCATCTGTAAATGTTATGCTGTTTTTCCACTCGGGTTGCTTTTCTGTCAAAAATGCGACAACCAAAGGCAACAGCACATTGTCGTTAGAAGAATATTTGATTTCGATGGAATAACCACGTGCCAAGCCGCATAGCACGTCGTGCAAGCCCACTAATGGAATATTTCCAGCGAGGACCAACCCCAAGCGTTGCTCATGCTTTGCCGCTTCGGGATAGGCATGCAACCAGGTATTTAGGTTAGCTACAGTAAGTGTATCGCCCCAATTTTTAACGCAAAACTCCAGATTTTCCATCGTAAACCATTTGTTCTGATTGGATGCGTTAACTAATGCATTATCAAGTTTTTCCATCCATTTGCCACTCCGATTTTCCTTTGATGTATAGTTTCGAAAAAGGGTGCCTAAGGCAGAAAATGCTTGAATCGTTTTTTTATGTTGTGTCATGGTTTGGTTTAAAGCGTTTATGCGCCTATTTTTGCAAAGTTAAAAAATTGCAATGGCTATTATCATAACAGACGAATGTATTAATTGCGGTGCTTGTGAACCAGAGTGCCCAAACACGGCTATTTACGAAGGTGCCTTTGATTGGAAATACGCTGACGGAACCTCGCTAAACGGGAATGTCATTTTACCTAATGGCAAGGCTGTGGATGCCGATGCCATGCAAGAGCCTATTTCGGACGAAGTCTATTTTATTGTTCCAGACAAATGTACCGAGTGTAAGGGATTCCATGACGAACCTCAATGTGCGGCGGTTTGCCCTGTAGATTGTTGTATTCCCGATGAGGATCACGTAGAATCTGAGGAAGTATTGCTGGGCAAGCAACGCTTTATGCACCCCGAATAATATGAAAGCGGGAATTGTAGGGTTGCCCAACGTAGGCAAATCCACCTTATTTAATTGTTTATCCAATGCCAAGGCACAGAGTGCCAATTTTCCATTTTGTACCATAGAACCCAATATTGGTGTGGTTAACGTTCCCGACCCAAGACTGAACCGCTTAGAGGAATTGGTAAACCCCGAACGAGTTATTCCCGCCACAGTAGAAATTGTGGATATTGCAGGCTTAGTAAAAGGAGCGAGTAAAGGCGAGGGGCTAGGCAATCAATTTTTGGCAAATATCAGGGAAACCGATGCTATTATTCATGTCTTGCGTTGTTTTGATAACGACAATATAGTCCACGTGGATGGTTCTGTGAATCCAATTCGTGACAAAGAGACCATTGATATTGAGTTGCAACTCAAAGATCTGGAGGCTGTAGAGAAGCGTCTTGAAAAAGTTAAACGTGCGGCACGCACGGGCGATAAAGAGGCACAAAAAGAACTTGCGGTACTCGAAACACTACACAAAGGCTTATCAGCAGCCACTTCAGTACGGGCCATTGAAATTGCCGAAAATGATCGTTTAAGTTATGTAAAGCCTTTACAACTTATTACAGAAAAGCCCGTATTGTACGTATGTAACGTAGATGACCGTGCTGCTGCCAATGGAAACGAGTACGTGAATGTAGTCAAAAAGGCAATCGAGCACGAGGATGCGCAAGTACTGATGCTTGCCGTTGCCACCGAAGCCGACATTAACGAATTAGAGACCTACGACGAACGCCAATTGTTTTTGGAAGATTTGGGATTGGACGAACCGGGTGCTGCCAAACTAATACGTGCGGCCTATAAACTCCTGAATCTGGAAACCTATTTTACTGCAGGACAAAAGGAAGTACGTGCATGGACAATACCCGCTGGTGCTACGGCACCCCAAGCCGCGGGCGTTATCCATACCGATTTTGAAAAAGGCTTTATCCGTGCGGAGGTAATTTCTTTTGCTGATTATGATACCCTAGGCTCTGAACAAAAAGCCAAAGAAGCTGGAAAGGCTAGAGTAGAGGGCAAGGAATACATTGTTCAGGACGGCGATGTGATGCACTTTAGGTTTAATGTGTAGGGGATTTCTTTAACGTATTGTCACTGGCGTGTATCTGTGACGCGTGACTAACCTTGTTTAAAATAGCTATATGTCGAAGCGGATCACCAGAAATTTACTTATCAATAAGCCTTTCTAGTGCATGGTCAATCTGTTCAATTGTAGTCGTTGATAGCCCTGTAAGCACAAAGTCAACAGTAGAGGTCTTATCAATAATTATGTGCGTGGGAAATGAGAATACTTTATACTGATTAATGACGTCTTTACTGTTTGGTATGATAGCGTACTCAAAGTTTTGCTTTTGTAAAAAATCATCAAGAGTAGCTTTTTTATCAAA
>JAURDG010000065.1 GCA_030828025.1 Flavobacteriaceae bacterium
ATTTTTGAACAAAAATCTGTTGGGCTACCGCTGTTGTATTTTACTATTGGTATTGAGTTGGCTCAGTTACTTATCGTGTTTCTTGTCTTATTGTTGAACAGCATTTTCAGTGGCTTTTTTGGTGTGTCAAAACGCGACCGCCTATTGGTGGGCAGTAGTATTATTATCGGTATTTTAGTGCCCATTCTGGTGGCATCTATTTCAGCATTATGACAAAAGCCGAAAAAAAACAGTTGCGTTACGATAGTGCTTATATGCGCATGGCTTTGGAGTGGGCAAAGTTGTCACACTGCACCCGAAAACAAGTGGGCGCCCTAATTGTTAAAGACCGCATGATTATTTCAGATGGCTATAACGGCACACCTACAGGCTTCGAAAACGAATGCGAAAACGAGGAGCATTTTACAAAATGGTATGTGCTGCATGCCGAAGCTAATGCCATTATGAAGGTTGCTGCCTCGACACAATCATGTGCAGGCGCAACGCTATACATCACGCTTTCGCCTTGCAAAGAATGCAGCAAACTTATTCATCAAGCTGGCATCAAGCGGGTGGTCTATGCAACTGCCTACAAAGACTCTTCGGGCTTAGAGTTTTTAGCTAAGGCTGGAGTAGCACTAACCCAACTCGACTAGGACTTATCCTTTATTTTTTGCTGAACCCTTAGGGCAAGTAGCATAATGATCAGCAGAATGAGCGCACATAAACTTGCGCCTACACCAATGGCGGCAGGAAAACTAGCACCACTTAGTGGCGCATCAAAATCGACATGGAATAGGTTAAAAATCATTAAGCCACCTGCTAAAGCAAGAAAGATGTAAATCAGTGTTTTCATAAAAATAATTGTTGCACATTACCAGCAAATAATTTTACGGCAATTGCCATAAGCACAACACCAAATATTTTTCTAATAATGTTAATTCCTGATTGCCCCAATACCCTTTCGATGCGTTTGGATGATTTTAGCACTACGTAAACAATTATAATATTGACTATGATGGCAATAATGATATTTGCCACGTCGTATTCGGCACGCAGGGAAAGGAGTGAGGTGAGTGTTCCTGCACCGGCGATAAGGGGAAAAGCAATCGGGACAATGGAGGCAGACTCGGGCGTTCCATCTTTATAGAGTTGAATGCCCAGAATCATTTCAAGTGCTAGAAAGAAAATGATAAAAGAACCCGCTACGGCAAAGGAGTTGACATCTATACCAATAAGGCTGAGGATTTGTTTTCCTAAAAAGAGAAAACCAATCATGATAATTCCGGCAACCAAGGATGCCTTTTCAGATTGAATATGTCCTACCTTTTGTCGGAGACCAATAATAATCGGTGTGCTGCCGATGATATCAATAACGGCAAAAAGCACCATGGTACAGGTTACGATTTCTTTTACATCAAACATGGTGCAAAGATACTTTTTTTGTCTCATCAAAGTTGTAGTTTTGCAAGATGTTTCAGTTGGGCGACACCTTGGTATCAGAGCAGTTATTCGAACAGTCGTTCACTTGTGATATTCACGCCTGCAAGGGTGCATGTTGTGTTGAGGGCGAAGCTGGCGCACCACTTGAGCTGGATGAAATAGAACAGCTTCAAAAGCATTGGCAAGAGGTCAAGCCCCATCTAACAAAAGCGGGAATAGCCGCCATAGAAGTGCAAGGCGTGGCGACACAAAACGCATTTAAAGAATGGGAAACGCCGCTCATTGACGGCAAAGCCTGTGCCTACATTAATTATAATGAAAGCGGTATTGCCCAATGTGGCATTGAGCAAGCCAATCAAGCTGCTGCTACACATTTGGAGAAACCCATTTCCTGCCACCTGTATCCCGTTCGTGTCAAAAACTACAGCGCTTTTGTGGCCGTTAATTATCATGAATGGTCGATTTGTGCGCCAGGCTGCGCTTTAGGCAGCGAACTTAAACGTCCGTTGTATCAATTTGTACAACAAGCATTGGTGCGAAAATTTGGTCAAGCGTGGTACAATGCGCTGCATACTGCCGCCCAAGAATTTGGCGCAAAAAACAAGGACTAAAAAAAACAGCTTCCCATAAGGAGGTCTATAACAGCCTTATAACCAATGTCTTGCAAAAAGTGTTTTTGCAACAAATTTGTAAGAAAAACCTTAGTTGTTGTTAAAAACTAAAAGGCATTGTGGAAAAGTATGCCTTTTTTTTCTGCCATATTTTTGGAACATTTGTAAGGCAATAACTATCCGCAAAAATTTAAAAAATAAAATATGTCAAACATTACTGATCCTATATTGTCTGAAAATAAAAATCGATTTGTCATTTTTCCTATCCAACACCACGACATTTGGGAGTGGTACAAAAAGCAAGAAGCCTGTTTTTGGACAGCTGAAGAAATTGACTTACACCAAGACTTAACAGATTGGAACAGTAAACTTAACGACGATGAGCGCTATTTTATCAAGCATATTTTGGCATTTTTTGCCGCATCCGATGGTATTGTAAACGAAAATCTTGCGGAAAATTTTGTGAATGAGGTTCAGTACAGCGAGGCTAAGTTTTTCTATGGTTTTCAAATTATGATGGAAAACATCCACTCCGAAACCTATTCGTTGTTGATTGATACCTATGTAAAAGATGAGGTTGAAAAAAACAAACTCTTTCAGGCGATTGAGGTTTTTCCAGCCATTAAGAAGAAAGCAGATTGGGCATTGCGTTGGGTAGAATCGGATTCCTTTTCCGAGCGATTGATTGCTTTTGCTGCGGTTGAGGGCATTTTCTTTTCGGGTGCGTTTTGCTCGATTTTTTGGCTTAAAAAGCGTGGCCTGATGCCTGGACTAACATTTTCAAACGAATTAATTTCACGTGACGAGGGAATGCACTGCGACTTTGCGGTTCACTTGCACAACACCCACTTGGTTAATAAAGTGCCTCCTGCGCGTATCCGTGAGATAATTATTGATGCCCTAAATATTGAGCGTGAGTTTATTACTGAATCACTTCCCGTGAGCTTAATAGGCATGAACGCTAAGCTGATGACCCAGTACTTGGAGTTTGTTACCGACCGCTTGTTGGTTGAACTTCATTTGGAAAAAGAGTTCAACGTGGCGAACCCATTTGACTTTATGGACATGATTTCGCTTCAAGGAAAAACCAATTTCTTTGAAAAGCGTGTATCAGAATACCAAAAGGCAGGTGTGATGAACCAAGAGAAAGAAGAAAAAGAAAAGTATTCGTTCGGCGACGACTTTTAGTCATCCTCGAACAATACGAACAATGCCAATATTGACCAATAGTATTTGCATTGTATAACCAATAAAATTTAGGGCATTATGTATGTAGTAAAAAGAGATGGGCGAAAAGAGCCCATTATGTTTGATAAAATTACCGCACGGGTTCGTAAACTCTGTTATGGACTCAACGAACTAGTAGATCCTGTTAAAGTAGCCATGCGTGTGATTGAAGGGCTTTATGATGGAGTAAGCACTTCTGAATTGGATAGCCTTGCAGCAGAAACTGCTGCGTCTATGACCACCATACACCCCGATTATGCTAAGCTGGCAGCTCGTGTTTCGGTTTCCAACTTGCATAAGAATACCAAAAAATCCTTCTCCGAAACCATGACGGATTTGTACGAATATGTCAATCCACGCACCGAAAAAAAATCCCCCTTGCTTTCTGATGAGGTCTATGCGGTGATTAAAGAAAATGCGGCATTACTTGACTCCACCATTATTTATAACCGAGATTTTGGCTACGACTATTTCGGATTCAAAACACTTGAGCGCTCCTATCTTTTAAAGATAAATGGCAATATTGCGGAGCGTCCGCAACATATGTTGATGCGTGTTTCGGTGGGGATTCACCTTGACGATTTAGAGGCTGCCATTGAGACCTATCACTTGATGTCCAAGCGATACTTTACACACGCTACACCAACCTTATTTAATTCGGGTACACCAAAACCACAAATGTCTTCCTGCTTTTTGTTGTCTATGCGTGACGACAGCATTGAAGGGATTTACGATACCCTAAAACAAACAGCAAAAATTTCTCAATCAGCTGGTGGGATTGGCTTGTCTATTCACAACGTACGCGCAACAGGCTCCTATATTGCTGGAACAAATGGTACTTCAAACGGAATAGTGCCCATGCTTCGGGTATATAACGATACCGCACGCTACGTCGATCAAGGTGGTGGAAAACGCAAAGGGTCTTTCGCCATTTATGTAGAGCCTTGGCATGCCGATATTTTTGACTTTCTTGATCTTAAGAAAAACCACGGTAAAGAAGAAATGCGTGCACGTGATTTGTTCTATGCCATGTGGATTCCAGACTTGTTTATGAAGCGTGTGGAAGATAACGCTGAGTGGACGTTGATGTGCCCAAACGAATGTCCTGGACTATATGATTGCCATAGCGAGGAGTTTGATCGATTATACCTTCAATACGAAGCGGAGAATCGTGGTCGTAAAACGATTAAGGCGCGTGAGCTTTGGGAGAAAATACTCGAGTCGCAAATTGAAACCGGTACACCCTATATGTTGTACAAAGACGCAGCAAATCGCAAATCGAACCAGAAAAATCTGGGCACCATTCGCTCGTCAAACTTGTGTACCGAAATCATGGAGTACACCTCCAAAGATGAGGTAGCTGTGTGTAATTTGGCATCGATTGCATTACCGATGTTTGTAAAAGAGGGTGCCTTTGACCACAAAGAGCTGTTCAAAGTAACCAAGCGTGTAACAAAGAACCTAAATAAGGTCATTGACCGTAATTATTATCCTGTGCCGGAGGCAGAGAACTCCAATATGCGCCACCGACCAATCGGACTAGGTGTGCAAGGACTTGCCGACACCTTTATTAGGCTACGTCTTCCGTTTACATCTGAACCAGCACAAGCACTTAATCAAGAAATCTTTGAAACGATTTACTTTGCGGCACTTACTGCATCTAAGGAACTTGCCGAAGTGGAAGGTGCTTACAAGACTTATAAAGGTTCTCCGATTTCCAAAGGCGAATTCCAGCACAATATGTGGGGCATTAAGGACGAAGAGCTTAGCGGTCGTTGGGATTGGGAAGGACTTCGCAAGGAAATCAAAAAGCACGGGGTGCGCAACTCCTTGCTCATGGCACCTATGCCTACTGCATCGACCTCGCAAATTTTGGGGAACAACGAATGCTTTGAGCCTTATACCTCTAACATTTACACTCGCCGAGTATTGTCTGGAGAGTTTATCGTGGTCAATAAGCACCTATTGGAAGACCTTGTGAATCTTGGACTATGGGACGAGGATATGAAACAAGAACTGATGCGTGCCAACGGCTCTATTCAGCATATTGAAACCATCCCCGCAGAGATTAGAGAGCTGTATAAAACGGTTTGGGAAATGAGTATGAAAGACATTATTGATATGTCGCGCCACCGTGGGTACTTCATTGACCAGTCACAATCGCTAAACTTGTTTATGGAAGGCGCAACGATGTCTAAATTGACCTCGATGCACTTCTACGCCTGGAAATCTGGTTTAAAAACAGGCATGTACTACTTGCGTACTAAGTCGGCGGTAGATGCGATTAAATTTACGGTTAATAAAAAGACCGAAGCGATTCCCGCTACCAGCGTCGCCACGACACCAGGCGCTAAGGCACAGGTTGCTGTAGAACCCTTGTCTCCAGATGAGCTAAAGGAAATGCTGGCAAAGTCTAAAGAAAGCGAAGACGACGATTGCCTGATGTGTGGTTCATAATGACAGCATTATAAAATAAAAAAGCGCTACATATGTAGTGCTTTTTTATTACCGGTCTTTTTGGTTATCACCCATTTTTCGGGGGGCAATCTTGGGGTCAAATTTTAGGTAGTACAACTCAATAAGATTATTGGTCGCCACAATTAAATCTTTGGTTTCAATCATCAAGCCAAAGAAAAGCGTAGTGTTTTTTGGACTTTTTTCTTCTTTGCTTCGTGTGCGCTCCACTTGATGACTGATTTTGGTGTCGATATTGGCAAACAAATCGTCTTTTTTTGGCAGGATGTTGGCAACGGCTTCAAAATCGTTCGAATCGAATGCAAACCGAATTTCGGAAAAGAGTTCTTCCAAATCAATTTGGGTTTCTTTCAATTCTTTGATTTGCGAATATTTTAGCTGGCGGTGGTTGTTGCTTACGTGCTTGTGCGATGCCTTTGCAATATATGCCAACGACTGCGCCATGTCTTCCAAAATACTGGTCAGGTTGAGGTAAAAATGACTTACTTCAACACTCTCTTCATCCATTTCCTGGATAAAATAAAAGAGCTCGTTGCGGAGTTTGTCAATGTCCTTTTCCAAACGAACCACATCGCGTTTGGTTGCCCGAAGCATGTCAACATTTTGCTTGGCAAGACCATTGATAGCGTTAAGGTAAATATCATCACAACGGCTTACCATTTTAGAAACATTATAAGCACTTTCCATGATTAAACCTTGCACAGATGAGCTTTCGATCATGTACAACTCTCGCTCACGCTTCGACTCTGTTAGGTTGTTTTTGTGCTTTTTGTAATTTTTCAATAAGATGAATACCGTAATGGCGAACATCCCCAGCAAGGCAGGTAATTTACCAACATAAATAAGCACGGCTACGATGCCACAAGCGGTAAACGCAGTAAGTGCAGTCAGAAACCAACCACCAATAACGTTGAGCACTCCAGCAACCCGATACACGGCACTATCAGCTCCCCAAGCGCGATCTGCCAACGATGTGCCCATAGCCACCATAAAGGTTACGTAGGTGGTAGATAACGGCAATTTGTATGAGGTGGCAATAGAAATAAGTACAGCAGCAACCGTGAGGTTTATCGAGGCTCTGATGTTGTCAAAGGCAGGGGCGTCTTCGGCTTTGGCATAGCGTTGTCCTTCGGCAGGGGTAAACCGAACCTTGATTTTTTCGATAAGGATGGATGGCGTAACGGCTTCCACGACCCGCACCGAACCCACAAAGGCACGCACCAATACTCTTGAAAAAGGATTGGAATCAAAACGTTCTTGTGTACGCTCTTGACGCGATAATTCAATAGAGGTTTTAAGTACTTCTTGCGCCTTTGATGATAGCCAAAGCGTCACCACCATGACCAATCCGGCAAGGATGAGCAATGCCGTAGGCGTAGCCACTTTTGCCGAAAGGAAAGACATGTTGAAAAG
>JAURDG010000087.1 GCA_030828025.1 Flavobacteriaceae bacterium
AAAACAGCTGTTATGGCACATCCTAAACGAAAAATATCCAAAACGCGTCGCGACAAACGCCGCACGCACTACAAAGCCGTTGCCCCACAAATTGCAACGTGTAAGACTACTGGCGAAGCCCATTTATACCATCGTGCGCACTGGCATGAAGGAAAATTATACTACAGAGGAAAAGTTTTAATCGACAACACTGTCGCAGCCGAAAGCTAGCAGAAACCCTTTATATTGTTAAAAGCGTCTTTTTAAAAAGGCGCTTTTTTTGTGCATTTTTCATAACTTTCATGTCATTTTTGCTCAAAAAGAGCCATTTTTTACTAATTTGGTCCAAAATTTGAAGAATTGTCCTTTTTTTGTTCAATTCGTCTAATATGACAAGAAAAACCGCAGCCATAACCGCCATTGGAGGATTTGTTCCAGAGTTTGTGCTCACCAACGACGCTTTAGCCCAAATGGTGGAAACTAGCGACGAATGGATCACTACACGCACTGGAATTAAAGAAAGGCGTTTGCTCAAGCCCATGTCTTTGGGAACTTCCTACATGGCCATTGCTGCTGCCAAAGAGCTTATTCAAAAAAAGAACCTCAACCCGATCGATATCGATCTGGTCATTGTCTGCACCGCAACACCCGATATGCCGGTGTCCTCAACGGCTGCTTTTGTAGCTACCGAAATTGGTGCCAGCAATGCCTTTGGTTACGATTTACAAGGAGCCTGTTCGGGGTTTTTGTTCGGTATGTCCGCTGCGGCGGCTCATATTAGCTCGGGGCGTTATCATAAGGTACTACTTATTGGTGCCGACACCATGTCCTCCATCATTGATTACTCCGACAGAACAACTTGTGTTATTTTTGGCGATGGTGCAGGTGCCGTTCTCTTTGAACCCAACGATGAAGGACTTGGCCTTCAAGATGAGGTGCTTCGGGTTGATGGCAAAGGAAGAGATTACTTAAACGTAAAAGCGGGTGGTGCAATTCAACCTGCATCTATACATACGATAAACAACAAAGCGCACTTTCTTCACCAAGAAGGAAAAAGCGTGTTTAAATTTGCCGTATCAAACATGACTGCTGCTGCGACACAATTACTAGAGCAGAATAACCTGAGTACATATGATATAGATTATGTTGTTGCACATCAGGCAAATAAACGTATCTTAGATTCTATAGCGAAGAATCTGGATTTAACCTCAAAACAAATGCTCATCAATATTGAGCGATATGGAAACACCACAGCCGCAACTTTACCCTTGCTCCTGTGGGATTATGAAAATAAATTAAAGAAAAACCAAAAATTACTTTTTACTGCGTTTGGCGGCGGCTTCACTTGGGGGGCTACCTATCTTACGTGGGCATACAACTCCTAAAAACAAGAACCATGGAATTAAAAGAAATACAAAACCTTATCAAATTTGTCGCAAAATCTGGGGCTAGCGAAGTTAGTCTTGAAATGGGTGAGATTAAAATCACCATCAAAACAAGTCATGACGAGGCCGCAAGTGCAGCCGCTGTCGTTCAACAGCCTGTTGCAGTGGCGGCTCCTGCTGCTGTGGTGGCGCCTGTTGCACCCCCAGCTGCGGTACCCACCGAAGCCCCGGCTGCTCCCAAAACAGCAGCAGATGACAACCACAACACTGTAAAGTCGCCTATTATTGGTACTTTTTATCGTCGTCCTTCGCCTGACAAACCTAATTTTGTTGAAGTAGGTGATCGTGTAAACGAAGGCGATACTCTTTGTGTTATTGAAGCGATGAAACTCTTCAATGAAATTGAAGCCGAAACAAGCGGTACCATTGTCAAAATATTGGTTGATGACTCATCTCCCGTTGAATTTGACCAACCACTATTTGTTATCGATCCTGCCTAAATCTAGCCTATGTTTAAGAAGATATTAATTGCCAATAGAGGCGAAATTGCGCTACGCGTTATTCGCACATGTCGTGAAATGGGCATCAAGACGGTTGCCGTTTATTCCAAAGCCGATGAAAACAGTCTTCATGTGCGCTTTGCTGATGAAGCAGTATGTATCGGTCCTGCACCAAGTGCACAATCTTACCTGAATATGGTGAATATTATCGCTGCTGCCGAAATAACAAACGCCGATGCCATTCACCCAGGTTATGGATTTTTGTCCGAAAATGCCAAGTTCTCTAAAATATGTGAAGAACATAAATTTAAGTTTATTGGTGCTTCGGCCAGGATGATTCAGCAAATGGGCGACAAAGCAACCGCCAAAGCAACCATGAAAAAAGCAGGCGTGCCTACAGTTCCAGGATCAGAAGGCATTATTCCATCCTTTGATGCCTGTAAAAAACTAGCAAAACAGATCGGCTATCCCGTCATGCTTAAAGCTACTGCGGGTGGTGGTGGAAAAGGCATGCGTGCCGTATGGAGCGCCGATGAATTAGAAAAAGCCTGGGAAGGGGCGCGTCAAGAGTCAAAAGCTGCTTTTGGAAATGACGATATGTATATGGAAAAGCTCATCGAAGAGCCCAGACATATCGAAATTCAAATTGTTGGCGACTCCTTTGGGAAAGCTTGTCACCTGTCCGAACGTGATTGTTCCGTTCAACGGCGTCATCAAAAACTCACCGAAGAAACACCTTCTCCGTTTATGACAGATAAGCTACGTAAAAAAATGGGCGAAGCTGCCGTGAAAGCCGCCGAATTCATCAAGTATGAAGGGGCTGGAACAGTGGAATTTTTGGTGGATAAAAACCGCAATTTCTACTTTATGGAAATGAACACGCGGATACAAGTAGAGCACCCCATTACCGAGCAAGTCATCGATTTTGATTTAATTGCCGAGCAAATAAA
Source organism: Flavobacteriaceae bacterium (assembly GCA_030828025.1). GTDB lineage: Bacteria > Bacteroidota > Bacteroidia > Flavobacteriales > Flavobacteriaceae > UBA7446. Next base: position 2,815 of record JAURDG010000087.1, read on the forward strand.
AGTGGCTGCTGGAATTCCAATTACAGGAATAAACTACTTTCCAAAACTCCATTCGATAGAGTGTCGCATCAATGCGGAAGACCCATACAATGATTTCCGTCCTTCTCCAGGCATGATCCAAACCTTGCATACGCCCGGTGGGCATGGTGTACGACTAGACACGCATGTTTATGGAGGATATATGATTCCGCCGCATTACGATTCCATGATTGCCAAGCTGATTACCACCGCACAAACACGAGAAGAGGCCATCAATAAAATGAAGCGCGCTTTAGACGAGTTTGTTATTGAAGGTATCAAGACGACCATTCCGTTTCATCGCCAATTGATGGAGCATCCAGACTATGTTGCTGGTAATTATACCACCAAATTTATGGAGGACTTTGAAATGGAAGGGCCATAACTCCTACCCTTTCACCTTTTTGTTTGGAAGCACCTTAAAGCCCATATTGTAAAGCGTAAAGGCATAGATGTCTGCATATTGCTCTATGGTCTTATCTACAGGGGTTCCTGCGCCATGCCCAGCATCTGTTTCTATTCGGATAAGCACTGGATTCGTGCCACTTTGCTTGCTTTGTAGCTCTGCGGCAAACTTAAACGAGTGCGCTGGCACAACCCTGTCGTCGTGATCTCCTGTAGTAACTAATGTAGCTGGATAAACTGTATTTGCTACCACATTGTGTACGGGCGAGTAGCCTTTTAGGTATTCAAACATTTCTTTGGACTGCTCGGCAGTTCCATAATCGTAAGACCAGCCCGCACCTGCGGTAAAGGTGTGGTAGCGCAACATATCCAGTACGCCCACAGCGGGCAACGCAACTTTAAATAATTCTGGGCGTTGGGTCATACACGCACCAACCAATAATCCGCCATTAGAACCCCCACGAATAGCAAGGTATTCGGGACTTGTGTACTGCTGCTCAATAAGGTGTTCGGCTGCTGCAATAAAGTCATCAAAAACGTTTTGCTTGTTCATTTGAGTACCTGCATCATGCCATGCTTTTCCATATTCGCCACCACCACGCAAGTTTGGTACTGCATACACCCCACCTTGCTGCAGCCATACGGCATTGGTAATACTAAAAGAAGGGGTAAGGCTGATATTAAATCCGCCATATCCGTACAAAATCGTTGGATTATTTCCGGTTAGCTCAAGTCCTTTGCGGTAGGTGATCATCATGGGAATGCGGGTTCCGTCCTTTGAGGTGTAAAATACCTGCTTGGATTCAAAATCCGCTGCATCAAAGGCAATTTCAGGGCTCCAAAATTGGCTGGTTTCGCCTGTTTTGGGGTTTAGTGAAAAAGAGGAAGAAGGTGTGTGGTAGTTTGAAAAGGTATAATACAGCACTTCTTGATCGTCCTTTCCGCTAAAGCCGCTTGCGCTACCTGCTGCAGGCAATTTAATTTCGCGTACTCGTTTCCCGTCGTATGTATATTGAAAAACCTTTGATAGGGCATCTATCATATATTCGGCAAAGAAATACGCACTTCCGCTACTAATGCTCAACACATGTTCTTGTTCAGGAATTACATCAACCCACGTATCTGGCGTTGGACTACTTGCTTTGGTCATTACTAGCCGTTTGTTGGGCGCATCTAGGTTGGTTACCAAAAATAGTTTGTCTCCTTTGGTATCCAAGACATAGGTGTCCGAATCTTCATCTGCTACTACAGGCGCAATTCCCGCTTTTGGATTTTGCAAGTCCATCAGAAACAGCTTGTTTCCTGATGTGGTATTGGAAGCACTAATAAACAAATAGCGTTGATCGTCGGAGACATATCCTCCTACGTAGCGGTGTTTTTGGGCGGAGGTGCCGCCAAAAACGACTTTATCTTTTGCTTGGGGTGTTCCCAACTTATGGTAATATAATTTGTGTTGATCGGTTTTGGCAGAGAGCTCAGAGCCGTCTGGTTTGTCGTAAGATGCGTAATAAAAACCATTGTTACCACGCCACGAAACCGAACTAAACTTAACGTTGGTTAGCGTGTCTTCAATGATTGTTTTTGATGCGGCATCCATGACAATAATCTTTCGCCAATCCGAACCGCCTTCAGATATCAAATAGGCTACCCGACTGCCGTCTTTGGTAAATCGAACACCTGCCAACGAGGTGGTTCCGTCTTCGGAAAAGGTGTTGGGGTCGAGGAATACTTCTGGGGCTTCATCTCCCTGTTGACGATATAAAACATAATGGTTTTGCAGTCCGTTGTTTTTGTAAAAGTAAGTGTAATCGCCTTCAACAAAGGGTGTTGATCGCTTTTCATAGTTCCACAACTCGGTCAACGATTCTTTGATGTCGGTTCTGTACTCTATCTTATCGAGGTAGTCAAAGGTTACTGCATTTTGACGTTTTACCCAGTCTTCTGTTTCCGAAGATCGATCGTCTTCTAACCAGCGGTATGGGTCTTCTACTGCCTGTCCGAAAAAGCTATCTATTGCTATTTTCTTTTTGGTTTCCGGGTACATTACGGGTGATTTTTTGGCACATGAACAAGCAAGCGCAGCGATGAATAAAAGTGGATAAGGGCGCATAATTATTTATTTTTTCTAAATGTAGAAAAAATTAAATAAACGCTTTAGCCGCTAAATATTCTGCTATCTGAATGGTATTGGTGGCCGCGCCTTTTCTTAGGTTATCGGCAACGATCCATAGGTTTAAGCCGTTTTCTTGGGAGTTGTCTTTGCGAATACGTCCTACAAACACCTCGTCGCGACCATGTGCCCGAAGGGGCATAGGGTAATCGTTTTGTGTCAAGTCGTCTTGCACCACCACACCCGCAGCTTGTTCTAGAATACTTCGCACACGCCCAACATCGACAGGCTTGGAAAGGGTTAGGTTGACCGATTCGCTGTGTCCACCTACAACTGGAATGCGGACTGCCGTAGCGGTTACGCGAATATTGGGGTCTAAGATTTTGTGAGTTTCGTTGACCAATTTCATTTCCTCTTTGGTGTAATCATTATCCAAAAAGACATCACAATGCGGCAATGCGTTGCGGTGAATCGCATGCGGATAGGCCATTTCGCCAGCTAAGCCTTCATATTCATTTTCGAGCTGTTGTACCGCCTTGACGCCTGTGCCCGTAATGGATTGATATGTAGAAACCACTACACGCTCAATGCCAAATTCTTTGTGAATAGGCGCCAAAGCCACGAGCATCTGAATGGTAGAGCAATTCGGGTTTGCAATAATTTTATCCTCCTTGGTCAGTACATGTGCATTAATTTCGGGCACGATTAACTTATGATCTGGATGCATACGCCAAGCAGATGAGTTGTCAATAACCGTACAGCCTACTTCAGCAAACTTTGGCGCCCAAGCCAATGAGGTGTCGCCGCCAGCAGAAAACAAAGCAA
>JAURDG010000037.1 GCA_030828025.1 Flavobacteriaceae bacterium
AGCCCAATAGAAAAGCCTCCCAAATAATATCCTAATCGTTTTAAAAAGCTCATGCAAATGTTATTTTTCGTGTTGTGGTGTTTATGGATTCTATAGAAATGGTATGGTGGTTTTCAGGAATATATGCCATGCCGATGTCGGGCCATTCGATAAAGCAATACCCACCCGAATTTACATATTCTTCAAAACCAAACTGCGCCAATTCGTCGGGATCTTCAATTCGGTATAAATCCAAATGGTAACCAATACTTTCGTCAAAGGTAAGTTCGTTTACAATACCAAATGTTGGGCTTGATACTTCATCTGAGCAACCTAGTGATTTAACCAATGCTTTGACAAGCGTTGTTTTTCCGGCACCTAAATCGCCACGCAAGAGAATGATGCGTTTGGAAAATTGCTTGATAAGTCCTGTAGCAAAATCGGGAAGTTGATGCAATGAAACCTCGTGAACCATGGAGCAAAAGTACGCTACTTAAAGGCAAAATCCGAAAACCGTCCCACAATGTTCGATATATTATTCAAAATACTTTTTTGATATACTTTTGTTTTACAAACATGTCTAATGAAAAATGTATCCTTAAAAATAGATGATTCCATTTTTGGTGAAACAGAAGAAATTCGATCAAGAATCAAAAAGCCTAGAAATAGATACATCAATGAGGCTATAGATTATTACAACAAAGTTCAGCGAAGATTGTGCTTGGAAGCCGTGCTAGAAAAAGAGTCCGCATTGGTTAAAGAAGATTCCATACGTGTTTTAAAAGAATTTGAAACAATTGATTATCTCGATAAATCAGTTTGAAATTTGGATCGCCGACCTAAATCCAACAATTGGCACAGAAGCAGGAAAAACCAGACCAGTTGTTATCGATCAAACCAATCTATTAAATAAGACGAATCACCCTTCAACACTAATTTGCCCGATTACGACTAAGATTCAACCTGATGTTACCTTGTTACGCATCCATCTTAAAAAAGGGGCAGCAGGTTTGTTAAAAGATAGCGATGTTATGGTTGACCAAATCAGAGTCATAGACAATAAACGCCTAATAAAAAAACTTGGTAAAATGAATGCAAATCAAATCAATAAGCTAAAAGCGAATTTGACCATTATTTTGGATTTAGCGTAGGCGGATAATTATCATGCATATCCCTACTTAGGCGAAAAGACGGCAAATAGTATGCACATCTCTTCCATCGATATTCCGCCGTGCTGGTAGGTGTTGCGAAAGTAATTAACAAAGTGGTTGTATCTAGTTGGATAAACTAGGTAATAATTATCCTTGGCAAAAGCAAACGAACTACTCATATTGATTGTTGGCAATCCAATACTTTTTGGATCATCAACGAAGTACACGTGCTTGTCGTCTGTTTTTAGGCGGCGTCCTGTTTTGTAGCGAATATTGGTGCTTGTTTCTCTGTCACCAATAATTTTTGTGGGCTGCTCAACGTTAATGGTGCCGTGATCGGTGGTAACAATCAGTTGATATCCTTTCTGTTGCGCTATTTTGATGATGTCCAACAATTGTGCATTTTCAAACCAGCTTTTGGTCAATGAGCGATATGCCTTGTCGGTACTCGCAAGTTCTTTGATGACGTCCATTTCTGTTTTGGAATGGGATATCATGTCAACAAAATTATACACCACCACACGCAAACCTGATGGCGTTTCCGACTTGAGCAAATCAAGATATTTGGTTGCTTCAACGGGGCGATTTATTTTGGTGTAATCGTAGGGTTGCTGCACATGTAACCGCTGTAGTTGAGCACCCAAAAAATCGGCTTCAAAAAGATTTTTTCCACCTTCATCGACGTCATTTTTCCACCATTGAGGGTATTGCTTTTCCATTTCTACTGGCAACAGTCCTGAGAAAAAGGCATTACGTGCATATTGTGTCGCAGTAGGTAAGATACTGTAATAGGTCTGCTCGTGTTCCAGCGAATAATGCTCGGATATTTTGGGTAAAATACTTTTAAATTGATCATAACGAAGATTGTCGATCATCAACAATAGGGTAGGTGTTCCGTTTGCAATTAGCGGCAATACCAAACGCTCAAACGCTTGATGCGAAAAGACATGATCTGAATCCTCGTTCAGCAATGCCGCGTAATGCTGCTCAATAAAACGTGAAAAGCTCAAATTTGCTTCTGTTTTTTGATAATGAAATATTTCTTGTAATTCTTTAGAGTCGATAGTATCCAATTCCAACTCCCAATACATGATTTTTTGATACAGCGCACTCCAATCCTCAAGGGTTAGCGCCTGCATTAAGCGCCCATTGAGCTCTTGAAACGACTTTTGGTAACTGCTAATTGTTTTTTCGGTTACCAGCTTGGCAGCTTCCAAATTCTTTTTAAGCGCAAGTAAAATCTGATTTGGATGTACGGGTTTAATGAGGTAATCAGCAATTTTTGCACCAATTGCCTCTTCCATGATGTTTTCTTCCTCACTCTTGGTAATCATAATTACTGGAAGGTTGGGCGCCATTTGCTTGAGCTCATCCAACACTTCCAAGCCAGTCATACCAGGCATGTTTTCGTCTAGCAGTACGATGTCAAACGGCTTTGTTTTAATCAACTCCAGCGCATCTTCGCCACTATGGGCTTCGTGGACTTGATATCCTTTTTGAGACAAAAATAAAATATGTGGGCGAAGTAAATCGACCTCATCATCAATCCACAGGAGTTCAATCGGCTGCATATATGTATCTTTGGGATTTAATTAGTAAAAACAAGTTGAAGCTTTCCCATTACAACGACCCAATTTACGGATTTATTACAATCCCAACCCCTTTTATTTCCCAACTTGTCAACCATCCTTATGTTCAGCGCTTAAGAAGGATAAAGCAAATGGGGCTCTCATTTTTGGTGTTTCCCTCTACCGAGCACACCCGTTTTCAACATGCGCTGGGTGCTATGCATCTGGCAACTAAAGCCGTAAACAGTTTACGCCATCATGCTGTTCCCATAAGTGATGAGGAAGCCGAAGCACTTTATGCCTGCATGTTATTGCACGATGTGGGTCATGGCCCTTTTTCGCATGCTCTTGAATCTGTTTTTTTTCCTGAAAACGCACACGAGGATATGTCCATAGCCATTATGGAAAAGCTCAATACCGACTTTGACGGCAAACTATCTCTTGCCATCAGCATGTTTACCAATAGCTATAAGCGAGCTTTCTTTCATCAACTAATTACTGCGCACATTGATTTAGATCGTTTGGATTATTTAAAAAGAGATAGTTTTTATTCAGGAGTTACAGAAGGTAACATCAATTCAGATCGCTTGATTGCCATGATGCGTGTTCATGACGATCAGTTGGTATTTCACAAAAAAGCAGTGTATTCTATCGAAAAGTTTTTGTTGGCACGCCGCATGATGTATTGGTCTTTGTACTTACATAAAACAAGTTTTGTCGCTGAAGAGCTCTTAATTCGGTTTTTTAAACGTGCTACTGCTTTGATACAGCAAGTTAAAGAAATAACTGTAAGCAATGCGCTTGGAACTTTTTTACTGCATCCAGAAGAAAGCCTTCAAGAAAAGCTACCCAAGTTTGTTCTTTTGGATGATGTTGATGTATGGATGTGTTTAAAGGCATCAACGAGCAACCCTGATCGTGTACTTGCCACGCTTGCCACGATGTTGCTAGAACGCAAACTGCCAAAAATCGTGTTGTCAGACAAGGAAATAGATTCGTCAGCTATCAGTCAAAAAAGAGCTGATTTTAGCGCCCAATCTGGATTTACTGAGGAAGAGACAGCTTATTTTGTGTTTAGTGGAAGTTTTCACAATCAAGGATACGCACAAAAAGAGAATCCAATTCAATTATGTGATGCATCAGGCAATTGTACCCTTTTTGACAGCTCACCTGAAGTAGCAAACATCCCCAGCCTGGTAAAAAGAGACACAAAGTTCTTCTTGGCATACCCAAAGCAAGTATGATTATTTTACTTAATTTTGCAGCATGAAATTTACAGCCTCACAAATTGCTGCTTTAGTTTCTGGAACAGTTGAGGGCAATCCTAGCGCAGAAGTGTATAAACTCGCCAAGATTGAAGATGGCACTTCTGGGAGCATTTCTTTTTTGGCAAATCCCAAATACACCTCGTTTATTTACAATACCAACGCCTCTGTTACGCTCGTTCACAAAGATTTTGTTGCCGAAAAGCCATTCAAGACCACACTAATCCGTGTGGCAGATCCTTATGAGTCCTTTTCAAAGCTATTAAGTCACTACAATGAAATCAAGAAAAAACCTGCGGGCATTGCACCTTCTGCCATTATTTCGGAACGTGCAACCGTGCACAAAAGTGCGTATGTAGGTGCTCAATCGATTGTAGAAGCAGATACCAAAATTTCGGAAGGTGTAAGCATACATACTCATGTTTATATCGGCGAAAATGTTGTCATCGGAAAAAATACGAGCATACACACAGGTGCAAGAATCCTTGAGGGTTCAATTGTAGGCGATAATTGTGTCATTCACAGCAATGCCGTTGTAGGTGCCGACGGATTTGGCTGGGCACCAAACGATAACGGCTCGTACGACAAAGTACCGCAAACAGGCAATGTGATCCTGGGAGATCACGTAGATGTAGGCGCCAATACAACCATCGACAGAGCTACCTTGGGTTCTACAAAAATTGGAAATGGAGTTAAACTTGATAACCTTATTCAAATCGGACACAATGTCGAAATAGGCGCACATACTGTTATTGCGGCGCAAACAGGAATTGCCGGATCGACCAAAATTGGAAGCTATTGTCAGATTGGTGGACAAGTGGGCATTAGCGGGCACCTAACCATTGGCAACAGAGTTGGCATTCAAGCAAAATCGGGTATTTTAAAGAATATAAAAGACGATGCAAAAATCATGGGGTACCCAGCTTTTGATTATACGTCATTTAATAAATCCTATGTTCATTTTAGAAATTTGCATCAGCATATTTCTGATTTGCAGTCCCTAAAAAAGAAGCTTAATCATGAATAAACAAACAACCATATCAAAGCCAGTCTCGCTGCATGGAGTTGGCATTCATACAGGCAAAAAAGTTGAACTGACATTTAAGCCCGCACCCGAAAATCACGGTTATGTGTTTTGCCGTGTTGATTTAGAAGGCCAACCAAAAGTTGAAGCTGATGCCAACCTTGTCGTGAACACGCAAAGAGGAACCAATCTGCAAAAGAATGGCGTTGATATTCATACCTCAGAACACGTTTTGGCTGCACTTGTTGGACTACAAATCGATAATATTCTCATTGAGCTCAATGCCTCAGAACCACCTATAATGGATGGTTCATCCAAGTTTTTTGTGGAAGCCTTACTCAAGGCAGGCATCAAGGAACTTGACGAAGAACGTTTCGAATATGTGGTAAAAGAAAATATTTCGTTTGTTGATGAGGAAACAGGTAGCGAAATTACCCTAATTCCAGCGGAAAATTATCAGGTGACTACTATGGTAGATTTTGGCACTAAAATATTAGGAACCCAAAATGCCACCTTAAAAGACATTACGGAATTCAAAGATGATTTTGCCCACGCACGCACCTTCAGTTTTCTGCATGAATTGGAGGCCATGCTTAACGAGGGACTGATTAAAGGCGGTGACTTGAACAATGCTATCGTTTATGTGGATAAAGAACTTTCGGAACCAACCATGAAGAAACTTTGTACGGCATTTAATCGAGACAAAATTTCTGTTACGCCAAATGGAATTCTAGACAACCTAACGCTAAAATATCCCAATGAAGCAGCACGTCATAAGTTGTTGGATGTTATTGGTGACTTAGCTCTTGCTGGGAGTAGAATTCGCGGAAAAGTTATTGCAAATAAACCTGGTCACAAGGTCAACACTGCCTTTGCCAAAAAACTAGCTAAAATTATCAAACAAGAAAAAAGAAACAAGGTACCCACATTTGATTTGAATGCGGAACCTTTGATGGACGTTAACGATATCATGAACGTGCTACCACACCGACCACCCTTTTTGTTGGTTGACAAGATTTTGGAACTAAGCGATACGCATATTGTAGGACTCAAAAGCGTGACGATGAATGAGCCTTATTTTGTAGGGCATTTTCCTGGTCAACCAGTGATGCCAGGTGTATTGCAAATCGAAGCCATGGCGCAAGCAGGTGGTGTATTGGTACTAAACACGGTAGATGATCCCGAAAACTATTTGACATTTTTTATGAAAATTGAAAATGCCAAATTCAAGAACCCGGTTGTCCCTGGAGACACCTTAGTTTTTAAGATGGAGTTATTATCGCCAATAAGAAGAGGAATTTGCCACATGCATGCAGTAGCTTATTCTAGAGGAAGAATCACAACTGAAGCCGAAATGATGGCGCAGATTGTTAGAAAAGATCAAGTCAAAGTATGAATCAGCCCTTAGCGTATGTGCATTCCGATGCCAAAATCGCAAAAAACGTCGTCATCGAGCCCTTCACTACGATTCACAAAAATGTGGTCATTGGCGAAGGTACTTGGATAGGATCAAACGTGACCATTATGGAAGGAGCACGTATTGGTAAAAACTGCAATATTTTTCCTGGTGCTGTCATTAGTGCCGTACCCCAAGACCTAAAGTATAACGGAGAAAAAACCACTGCAGAAATTGGGGATAACACGACCATTCGGGAGTGTGTAACCATCAATAGAGGAACGAGCTCAAGAAGAAAAACTTCGATAGGCGCCAATTGCCTTATTATGGCATATTCGCACATTGCACATGATTGTATTGTGGGTGATCACTGTATTTTCTCAAACAACAGTACCCTTGCGGGTCATATCACCGTTGGTAAGCACGTTATTTTAGCAGGTATGACTGCCGTGCATCAGTTTTGCTCTATTGGCGACCACGCCTTTGTTGCTGGAGGTTCATTGGTAAGAAAAGATATTCCGCCTTTTGTTAAAGCAGCACGAGAGCCCTTGTCCTACGCAGGAATTAACTCTGTTGGGCTGAGAAGAAGAGGCTTTGACACAGAAAAAATCAAAGAAATACAGAATATCTATCGAATTTTATATCAAAAAAACTACAACAATACCCAAGCCACGCAAATAATCGAAGCTGAAATGGAGGCATCGCCTGAACGGGATGATATACTCCTTTTCATCAGACAGTCGCAACGTGGAATCATGAAAGGGTATCTTCAAAACTAATTATGGCAACATCATCAGATATCCGCAAAGGACTTTGTATTCATTTTAACAATGACATTTACAAAATTATTGAGTTTTTACACGTGAAGCCAGGAAAAGGCCCCGCCTTTGTTCGTACCAAGCTTAAAAGTGTAACTTCAGGAAAAGTAATTGATAATACCTTTTCTGCTGGACACAAAATTGAAGACGTTCGTGTAGAAACACGGAAATATCAATTCTTGTATGCAGAGGGCAGCACCTATCATTTTATGAATACGGATGACTACAATCAAATTGAGCTTCAAGAAAGTATTTTAGATCAGCCAAAATTGATGAAAGAAGGTGAAATTGTAACAGTAATGATAAATACTGAAAACAACAGCCCGTTATCTGTAGAAATGCCTGCAAGCGTCGTGTTAGAAATTGTACATACCGAACCTGGTGTAAAAGGAAACACGGCAACCAATGCCACTAAACCCGCTACTGTAGAAACAGGTGCCTCGATCAACGTGCCTTTGTTTATCAATGAAGGGGATAAAATTAAAGTAGATACTGAAAAAGGAACATACATCGAACGCATAAAAGAATAACATGAGTGTACTTGTAAACAAATCATCAAACATCATTGTACAGGGATTTACAGGAAGTGAAGGAACCTTTCACGCAACCCAAATGATAGACTATGGCACCAACATAGTTGGTGGTGTTACGCCAGGAAAAGGAGGGCAAACGCATTTAGGTAAACCCGTTTTTAATACGGTAGCAGACGCAGTTAAGGAAGCGAATGCGGATACATCGATTATTTTTGTGCCACCTGCATTTGCTGCAGATGCCATCATGGAGGCAGCAGCAGCGGGAATTAAGGTTATCATTACCATTACGGAGGGAATTCCTGTCAATGATATGGCAAAAGTAGTGGCGTATCTCAAAGGAAAAGACTGTCGATTGGTCGGACCAAACTGTCCTGGTGTTATTTCTCCTGAAGAAGCCAAAGTGGGTATTATGCCTGGATTTGTTTTCAAAAAGGGCAATGTTGGGATTGTTTCCAAATCAGGAACGCTTACCTATGAAGCTGCTGACCAAGTCGTCAAAGAAGGACTTGGCATCACTACGGCCATTGGCATTGGTGGAGATCCCATTATAGGAACAACGACTAAAGACGCCGTACAATTGCTTATGGAAGATGACGAAACCGAGTGTATTGTCATGATTGGCGAAATTGGCGGTCAACTTGAGGCGGATGCAGCAAATTGGATAAAAGCACAAGGCAATCCAAAGCCAGTAGTTGGCTTTATTGCCGGCGAAACCGCTCCCAAAGGGCGTACCATGGGGCACGCAGGTGCTATCGTTGGTGGCGCAGAAGATACCGCCGAAGCCAAAAAAGCCATTATGAAGGCTTGTGGGATTCACGTGGTGGACTCACCAGCTGCCATTGGAAAAACTGTTGCACAAGTATTAGCATAATTATGGAATTAGTACAAGGAAAAAACGTAATCATCACGGGTGCCAGTAGGGGCATTGGAAGAGGCATCGCCTTAGCCTTTGCACAGCAAGGCGCCAACGTAGCCTTCACCTATAGTTCTTCTGCAGGACCAGCAGAAACATTAGAAAAAGAGTTAACCGCTTACGGAGTTAAGGCAAAAGCCTATCAATCAAACGCCGCTGATTTTAATGCTGCACAAGACTTAGCTGCTGCTGTTGCCGAGGAGTTTGGCTCTATTGATGTACTCATCAATAATGCGGGGATCACCAAGGACAATCTTTTGATGCGTATTTCCGAAGAAGATTTTGATCAGGTTATCGAGGTAAATCTAAAGTCTGTGTTCAACATGACAAAAGCCGTGCAACGCACCATGCTAAAACAACGTCATGGAAGTCTTATTCACATGAGCTCAGTAGTAGGCGTAAAAGGAAATGCCGGTCAAGCGAATTATGCTGCCTCAAAAGCGGGTATCATTGGTTTTTCCAAATCTGTTGCTTTAGAATTGGGCTCGCGGAACATTCGATCCAACGTAATTGCGCCTGGATTTATCGAGACCGAAATGACAGACAAGCTTCCAGAAGATGTTGTTGCGCAGTGGCGCGCTGGCATTCCACTCAAGCGTGGTGGTACTCCTGCCGATGTTGCCAATGCCTGTTTATTTTTAGCATCCGATTTATCTGCGTATATTTCGGGACAAGTGCTGCACGTCGATGGCGGTATGTTAACCTAATTATTTTTTATCATGAATAAACTTCCAAAGCTTGGTTTACCCGTAGTAGTTATCATTATAGTTTCTATCATTTTTATTGCCAAATCATCTGTAAACATCGGTTACGGTGAGGCAGGCGTACTGTTCAAAACTTTTGGCGGTGGTGTTGTAACAGACAAACCAGCACTCGGTGAGGGCTTCCATATTATTGCGCCCTGGAACAGAGTATATGTGTACAACATTAAGCAACAAGAAGAATTTGAAAGTGGCATGCGCGTGCTTTCATCAAATGGCTTGGAAATTTCCTTAGATGTGTCTGTGCTTTATCAACCGAAAATAGACGAATTGGGTATGCTCCATAAAACCAAAGGAGAAAATTACCTAGGCATTGTAATTGTTCCTGAAATTCGTGCCGTAGCACGTTCCGTGATTGGACGTTATACGCCAGAGCAATTGTATTCTACTAAAAGAGATGCCATTCAAAATGAAATCTATGAGGAAACCAAAAAGGTGGTAGAAGATCAGCACGTTCAATTGAATGCTGTATTGGTTCGAGATGTGACACTTCCTATTGCCATTCGTGA
>JAURDG010000122.1 GCA_030828025.1 Flavobacteriaceae bacterium
AAAATGGCCATACAATTAAATTCATAAAGGAATAAATAAAAACAACTTTGGCTAACACGGTATGTAAAAAATAGCAGTCATGGGCTTCATCAAAAGGTTGGTTCTTTTCTGCTATTTTTTCTTTAAAACCGAAAGTATCGAACTTTTAAACTGCTACTGCTTATAGCTGAGAACGTTGGCAAACATTAAACCCAAATCTTGTTTTCGTGAACACCTACGGATTTCATTTTTACTTTTTTGGGGAATAAGACGATAAATGCTCTTGCAAATGTGTTTTGTCATAATATATATAAGAAATAAACGCAATATGTGGATGTATACGAGTTGTACGCAAGCTGAAAACCGAAAATAAATGGAACATTATAGACTTGAATTTAGTGAAGACCAACAATGGTTAAGAATGGATAATTATAGTCATCCTGCTAATACCAACGGCTTCATAACTGTAAAGGAAAAATGTACTGATACAGAATGTCATATTTTCGAGGCGTTTTTGACACGAAGCAATGGAAAATTATTGGGTGATTCGAAAATCAAGTATCGAAATGTGGATGTATTAGAAGCTGTTCAAGAATTAGACACTTTCCTTAAAACACTTTCGGAATATAATCTGATCATTTCGACAGGATGAATATTCTGAATAAATCATTAGAACAATTAGAGAACGATTATTGGAAAGACGAAATAGAGTTTCCATCTAATCCTTTACACCGAAAGCTTAGTCAGGCCGTTGCGTGTTCATGCTACATCAAAAGTGCCTGTCAAATTTTTCCTGAATCTTGTCTAGTGCCAAATTCCCCAAGCTGCCCACATGGGTGTGCTCCACTTTTTTGGGCGGCACAAAAGTACCTTCCTCAACCTGTTGCCCAACTTGCTTGTAAGCATCTCGAAACGGTACGCCTTGTTGCACCAATTCGTTCAGTGCATCCACAGTAAACGCATAGGTATAAATACCGTCTTCCATTATATTCTTACGAATGTGCACCTCTTTTATCGTACTGTTGAGTATCGTGAGGCAGTCTTTAATGCTGTCAATACCCGCTATCATGTTCCCCTTAAAAAGCTGCATTTCTCGGTGGTAGCCACTCGGCAGGTTTTGCCCCAATAGCGCAAAGTCGTTTGCCAAGCCTTGTATCAGCGCACATTTGCCACGTATCAATTCAAAAATATCCGGATTCTTTTTGTGGGGCATAATGCTCGACCCCGTAGTCAGGTGTTCCGGAAAGTGGATAAAATTAAAATTCTGACTCATATACAGGCATACGTCCATGGAGAAACGCCCAAGCGTAGCCGCCAAAGACCCCAATGCACTTGCTGTAATGCGTTCCGATTTTCCACGCCCCATTTGCGCTGCTACCGCATTAAATTTTAGCGTGTTAAATGCCAAGGCTGCTGTGGTGTGGTTTCGGTCAATGGGAAACGAACTGCCGTAGCCGGCAGCACTACCCAAGGGGTTTTGGTCGCAGATGGTATGCGCAGCGTTGAGTAAAATCACATCGTCAATCAACGCCTCGGCATAGGCAGAAAACCACAACCCAAACGAGGAGGGCATGGCAACTTGTAGGTGCGTATAGCCGGGAAGTAAATCGTTTTTGTACTTCTCTGCCAATGTCATCCATGTGCCAAACAACTCCTTTGTAAGTGCTTTGATTTCAGTTAGTTCGTCCTTTAAAAACAACTGCATTGCCGTAAGCACTTGATCGTTTCTAGAACGTGCCGTGTGGATTTTTTTACCCACATCGCCCAATTGTTCTGTGAGTAAAAACTCAATTTTGGAATGGATATCTTCAAAGTCATCCTCAATCACAAAATCATCAGAAGAAACAAGTGTCAGAATGTTGTCTAACGCTTCACTAAGTTGAGTGGCTTCTTCTGCGGTAAGCAGTCCAACGCTTGCCAACATCTGCGCGTGTACCTTTGAGGCAACCACATCATAGGGCGCCAAGCGCACATCCCAAAGCCTATCGTCACCAACAGTAAATCGGTCAACGTTTTCGGTTACGGGAGTTTTATTTTTTTGCCAAAGCTTCATAGTGCTTGTTTTAAAATGTCAATATACAACGGGATTGCTTCTTCGAGTTCGTTTACATAAATAAATTCATCGGCGGTATGCGAACGTGGCGAATCGCCGGGTCCTAATTTTAGCGAATTGCACGACAATACCGCTTGATCCGATAGGGTAGGCGAACCATAGGTTTCGCGTCCTGCAGCAACACCTGCTTTTACAATGGGATGCTCCATCGGAATAGAGGACGAACTCAATCGCAGCGAGCGTGCTTTAACCTCACATGGCGCAGCCTGTAACAATTCGTTGATTTCCGCATTGGTATAGCGGTCGTTTACACGCACATCCAAGACCATTTTTACATCTGCCGGAACGGCATTGTGCTGTTTCCCCGCATTGATTTGCGTCACGGTGAGTTTTACAGGACCTAAGGTTTCAGACACTCGGTCAAAATCATACGAATTAAACCAATCGATAACGCTGCCAATTTTATCAATGGGGTTATCGTCGTTAGGGTGTGCCGCGTGACTTGCCGTTCCGTGTATGGTAGCGTCAAAAACCACCAAGCCTTTTTCGGAAACCGCCAAGTGCATTTGCGTAGGCTCACCCACGATGGCGGTATCTATAGGTGGAAGCGTAGGCAGCAAACTGTTTAGCCCGTTTGGTCCAGAAGTTTCTTCCTCTGCCGTAGCCGCCACAATAAGGTTATACGCCATATCTTTTTGCTCGTAGAAATACACAAAAGTTGCCAACAAACACACAAGGGCACCCCCAGCATCGTTGCTGCCCAATCCATAGAGCTTCCCATCACTGATTTCAGCCTTGTATGGGTCTTTGGTGTACCCACTGTTGGGATGCACGGTGTCGTGGTGCGAGTTTAGCAACAGATACGGTTTTGATGGGTCTTCGTATTTGTTGATGGCATAGACGTTGTTTTGCTGCTGTTTGCAGGCCACGCCGTGGCGTTCCAGCCAGTTTTTAATGCGTGCAGCCGTTTGGTCTTCCTCTCCAGAGAGCGAAGGTGTGTTGATTAGCGTTTGCAATAGTGTTAAGGCCTCTTTTTGTAATGTTTCTATTCGATTCATTGCAATGTTGTTTTGGGTGCGTTAGTGTTTGTTAATGCGTTTATATTACTAATAATCACTTCGTTGACCCCATTTTTAAGGGCATCAAATCCGTTGTGGAGCTTGGGAACCATCCCTTGATGAATAACCCCTTCCGCTACAAATGTATGCGTTTGTGCTTCGGTTAGCGTTTCCATTACCTTATCTGGAGTGGAAATATCATGCAACACGCCAGCGTGTTCAAAGCAGTAAAATAGCTTTACGTCAAATGTATTGCTCAAGGCAATAGCTACTTGCGCAGCGATGGTATCGGCGTTGGTATTGAGTAATTGTCCTTCTTTGTTGTGCGTAATGGCACATAAAACAGGCACAAAATGGTTTGCTGCTAGTGTGCTAAATACGTCTGCATGTACGACAACAACATCGCCAACAAAACCATAGTCAATGTCTTTGACAGGACGTTTTACGGCTTCAATGCAATTGCCGTCGGCACCGCTAAGCCCTATGGCATTTACGCCCAATTCTTGCAATTGCGCCACTATTTTTTTGTTTGCTAGACCAGCATAGCTCATCACCGCCACATCGAGCATATCCGCATCGGTGATGCGTCTTCCTTCAACCATTTGAGGCGTGATGCCCAACTGTTTTGCCAATGCCGTGGCATGTCGTCCACCGCCATGCACCAACAGCTTTGGCGCATCGATTTTGGCAAAGGCAGCCAGCACTTCCTGCAGTGCAGTTTCGTCGTTAACCAAATGCCCGCCTACTTTTACAATATGCAGTTTTTTGCTCACGACAATAGCGTTTTTAGTACCGCTGCAGCGGCAAAAGTTCGGTTATTGGCTTGTTGAATGACCCTCGAATTGGGGTGATCCAAAACGCCATCAGCAACTACCACGTTTCGTCTAATGGGCAAACAATGCATAAACGAAGCGTTGTTGGTCAATGCCATTTTTTTAGGTGTGAGCATCCAGGTGTTGTCGGTTTTTAAAATTTGCCCATAGTGTTCATACGAACACCAGTTTTTAGCATAGACCACATCGGCGTTTTTTAGTGCTTCCTCTTGATGGTGCACCACAGGAATATCCTTGGTGATGCGTGGATCTAAATCGTAACCTTCGGGATTGGCAATCACAAAATCGGCATCCATCTGCTGCATCATGCGCGTAAACGAATTGCCTACCGCATGTGGCAATGCCTTGGGATGTGGCGCCCATGTCAATACCACTTTTGGTTTTTTTGGCAATGCGAGTTCATGCAAGGTCAGCGCATCTGCCAACGCTTGCAAGGGGTGTGCGGTTGCACTTTCCATATTCAAAATGGGTACTGTGGCATGTTCAATAAACTTCTGCAACACTTGTTCTTCTTCGTCTTTTTCTTTGTCGGTAAGCGTTGCAAAGGCACGAATACCCACAATATCACAGTATTGTGACACCACTTGCGCCGCTTCCTTTACGTGCTCCGAGCGCAACCCTTCCATAATGGTGCCGTCTTCGTATTCGATTGCCCAAGCCTCGTTGC
>JAURDG010000170.1 GCA_030828025.1 Flavobacteriaceae bacterium
AACGACAAAGTGCTCAACCCCAACACCAACAATATGGAAGTGAGTGTTGAAAACAAACGGATTGTTTTAATCGATGATGTGTTATATACCGGCAGAAGCATTCGCTCGGCACTTACCGCTATCGACTCTTATGGTCGGCCTGCAGAAATTCAGCTACTTACGCTAATCGATCGGCGGTTTTCACGCCATTTGCCCATTCAGCCTGATTTTTGTGGGCGACAAGTGGATGCAATACAAAATGAACGAGTGGTCGTTTGCTGGAAAGAAGAAGACAAGAAAGATGCAGTTTATCTGGTAAACAAATAATATGAGTGAACTAAGCGTAAAGCATTTACTGGGCATTAAGCACCTTACCGAAAAGGACATCCATCTTATTTTTCAAACAGCTACCCAATTTAAAGAAGTGATTAATCGCCCCATAAAAAAGGTGCCATCACTTCGTGATATTACAATCGCTAATTTATTTTTTGAAAACAGCACACGAACCAAACTTTCCTTCGAATTGGCGCAAAAACGCCTAAGTGCTGACGTGATTAATTTTGCCGCTTCGATGTCTTCGCTAAGAAAGGGGGAAACGCTTATCGATACGGTCAACAACATACTGTCAATGAAGGTGGACATGGTGGTGATGCGCCATTCCAGTGCTGGTGCAGCTAGTTTTTTAGCCCAGCACGTTGACGCAGCCATTATCAATGCGGGCGATGGTGCCCACGAGCACCCGACCCAAGCACTTTTGGACACCTTTTCCATAAAGGAGCGTCTGGGCGATGTGGCGGGTAAAAAAATAGCCATTATCGGAGATATTCTTCATTCAAGGGTTGCCTTATCCAATATTTTTGCCTTACAAAAACTTGGCGCTGATGTATTGGTTTGTGGTCCGTCAACCTTACTTCCAAAACACATTAGCAGTTTGGGTGTTCGTGTCGAAACCAACGTGCACAAAGCACTTCAATGGTGTGATGTAGCCAATGTACTTCGTGTCCAATTTGAGCGCATGTCGGCAAGTTATTTCCCGTCCAACAGAGAATATGCTGCCTTTTATGGTATCACAAAGCCCATGATTGATGCGCTAAACAAAGAAATAATCATCATGCACCCTGGACCTATAAATAGAGGTGTAGAACTTTCGAGCGAGGTGGTAGATTCCGATCAATCTATTATCTTAGACCAAGTGGAAAATGGAGTTGCCATCCGCATGGCAGTATTGTATTTATTAGCCTCAAAAAAATAAACATGAACATTGAAAATAAAGGAACCACTACTGTTTTTACGTGGGAACTAGAAGATCCAAAAGGGATAGATTTTAGAAACCTTATTAAGGCCGAGTATAAAAACGTATCCAATCAAAATATCATTATTGACCTATCGCTGCGGACTGTCTTTTTTCCTAAGAATATGCTCGAGTTTGCTGAGTTGAGCGCATTTCACAAAAAAGAAGCTAAAAAGTCGTTTGTTTTGGTAGTAGGTCATCTTCCTTTGGATGACTTGCCAGATGAAATAGCTATTTCACCCACGCTTGATGAGGCGCTGGATCTTATTGAAATGGAAGAAATAGAACGTGATTTGGGGTACTGATGAAAGTCACGATACTTGGTTGTCATTCTGCTAGTCCGCACGAGAACAAAAATCCAACGGCACAGCTCTTAGACATCAAAGCGCATCGCTTTTTGATTGATTGTGGCGAAGGCACTCAGGTGCAACTCCGAAAAGCGAAGGTGTCTTTTGTACACATCAAACATGTTTTTATTTCGCATTTACACGGCGACCATTTTTATGGTCTCCCTGGATTGATCTCTTCTTTTCGCTTGCTGGGCAGGGAAGCACCCTTACATATTTATGGACCCAAAGGCATTAAGGAAGTGATTACTTTGCTGCTAAAACTTGCGCATTCCTGGACAAATTTCCCACTTCATTTCCATGAGCTAACTGCACAGGATTCCGAAGTCATTTTTGAGGATGAGCACGTTAGTGTTCGTACAATTCCACTAAAGCATCGTGTCTATACCAATGGTTTTTTGTTTTCTGAAAAATTAGGAAACAGGCGTTTAAATAAAGATGCCTTAGCAGATTATGCGATCGATAAAAGCCAATTTAGCTTGTTACAGGCTGGTAAAGATGTGACAGAC
The DNA here is from genome assembly GCA_030828025.1 of Flavobacteriaceae bacterium. Lineage (GTDB taxonomy): Bacteria > Bacteroidota > Bacteroidia > Flavobacteriales > Flavobacteriaceae > UBA7446. Next base: position 2,127 of record JAURDG010000170.1, read on the forward strand.
GAAACGGGAACGATCATTCAAAATGCTGCACTAACACTTGATCCGCACAAGCCAAAAAAATACGCTTTTTGTAGTGATACAGCTTATGACCCTTCCATAGTCCCGCTTATTCAAGGAGTTGATTTGTTGTATCATGAAGCTACTTTCTTGCAGCAACATGCCCATTTAGCCGCAAAAACAGGACATAGTACCGCTCAAGAGGCTGCTGCAATAGCCAAAGAAGCTGCGGTTGGCAAACTAATTTTGGGGCATTATTCTTCACGTTATAAAGATTTAACTCCATTTATTTTAGAAGCTCAAGAAATTTTCCCTCAAATTATTTTGGCTGCTGATGGTGCTGTAGTTTCTTAACTACTGCATTATTTGTATTTTTATGTAATGAAAAAATCCCTTAGCGAGTTACGAAAAAATTATACGGCAATGCATTTGGATGAAACCCATTTGCCACGCACACCACATAAACTTTTTCATCGATGGTTTGATGAAGTTACACAAGCTGGAGGCGTAGAAGAAGTCAATGCCATGACGCTTAGCACGGTTGCCAAATCGGGAACGGTGCGCGGGCGTGTTGTGTTGCTTAAGGATATGCTTGATGAAGGCTTTGTTTTTTACACCAACTATTCGAGTGATAAAAGTGAGGCTATTTTTCATCACCCCGAAGTATGCCTGTCGTTTTTTTGGCCGAATTTAGAGCGTCAGGTAATAATTTCTGGAACCGCTAAGAAAGTCCCAGCCGAGTTGTCCGATGCCTATTTTTCTTCTAGGCCTAGAGGAAGTCAATTGGGTGCTCATGTTTCGCCACAAAGTCAGGTTATCGCTTCGCAACACGAATTGTCCGAACGCTTGGGTGAACTTACTAAGCAGTTTGAAGGTCAAGATGTTCCTCGACCAGCCCATTGGGGCGGAATAGTGGTTTTGCCCAAACGGATTGAATTTTGGCAAGGCAGACCTAACCGCTTACACGATCGGATTGTTTACACCAAAGATACAGAAACGACTTGGACAACCAGTCGCTTGGCACCATGAAAACCTGGATTATGATGCGCCATGGAAAGTCTTCTTGGGAGCTCAATGTAGCAGACCAAGATCGCCCGCTCAATGCGCGAGGTGTCAATGATGCGCACCGCATGGGTGCTTTTTTGGCGACTAAAAAATTCAACATTGATGCTGCATATACAAGTCCCGCCATTCGTGCAGCGCATACAGCCTTGATTGTGACTAAAGAAATGTCTGTGCCAGCGCATAAGTTGGGCGTTCGTCCTATGCTTTATG
>JAURDG010000095.1 GCA_030828025.1 Flavobacteriaceae bacterium
ACCAGTTGCAGCGCAAGAAGCTAAAGCTGAAACACCAGTCGTAGCTGAAGAAGTCGCACCTGAAGCTACTCCCGAAACGGATGATACTTCTGCTCCTGCCGAAGCCTCGGCAGACAATGCGGATGAAGCAACTTCAGCTAGTGCTGACGACGCTGAAACGAAAGAAGCAGATAAGGGTGAATAGTTTTTAATAGCCTTTTAATAACTCAAAGGATAAACCCACTGGTTTATCCTTTTTTTTGTCTTAATTTTGCACAAATTAAAAAAACCGAATGAGCCAATTTTCCTCCCGTAAAAAAGCACTTATTTTACTTGAAGACGGTACGGTTTTTTATGGTAAATCCATTGGCATTGAGGGCCAAGCATTTGGCGAGTTGTGCTTTAATACAGGTATGACAGGTTATCAAGAGATTTTTACTGACCCATCTTATTACGGGCAACTCATGGTAACGACAAATGCACACATTGGCAATTATGGCGTTTTGCAGGACGAATCGGAGTCTTCATCTATTCAAATTTCGGGGCTTATTTGCAAAAATTTCAACATGGGATTTTCACGGGAAGCCGCCGATAGCTCGTTATTTAACTTCTTTAAAAAACAAAATTTGGTAGCCATTTCGGATGTGGATACCCGTGCGTTGGTGAGCTATATTCGTGATCATGGTGCCATGAATGCCGTAATCTCAACCGACGTAAGCGATCTTGCAGGGTTGAAGAAAAAGCTTGCTGCTGTTCCTTCAATGGTTGGGTTAGCACTCTCGCCTAAAGTGACCACAAAAGAGCCGTATTTTGTTGGGGATGTTGATGCACCCTTAAAAATAGCAGCCTTAGACCTTGGCATTAAGCGAAACATTTTACGTAACCTAGCCAGTCGTGGTGCCTACATCAAGGTTTTTCCTTTGGAAACCAGTTTTGAGACCATGCAGGCTTGGAATCCCGATGGTTATTTTCTTTCCAATGGACCAGGTGACCCAGAGCCACTTCACGACGCACAAACAGTAGCTTCAACAATTATTGAAAAAGGACTGCCTTTGTTCGGTATTTGTTTGGGGCACCAAATTATTGCGCTGTCTCAAGGTATTTCGACCTACAAAATGCTCAATGGTCATCGTGGGATTAATCATCCCGTGCTGAATGTAGAAACCGGTAAGGGCGAAATCACGTCCCAAAACCACGGATTTGCCATTAACAGAGAAGAAACTGAGGCACATAAGGATGTTGTGATTACACACAAACACCTAAACGACAATACCGTAGCCGGCATTCGAATTGAAGGAAAACCTTGCTTTTCTGTTCAATATCATCCTGAGGCGAGTCCAGGTCCTCACGATTCATCGTATTTATTTGATCAATTTATTTCACACATTAACAACTACAAAAAACAAGCATCATGAGTATTATTTTAAGCGTTCACGCACGTCAAATTTTTGATTCTCGAGGGAACCCAACTGTCGAGGTAGATGTCATTACGGAGACAAGTACGATTGGTCGTGCTGCTGTACCTTCTGGTGCTTCTACTGGTGAACATGAGGCGGTTGAGCTTAGAGATGGAGGAACAGCTTATATGGGCAAGGGTGTTGCACAAGCAGTTAAAAATGTCAATACACTGATTGCACCCGAACTTTTGGGAATTTCTGTTTTTGAACAAGAGGAAATAGATCAACTAATGATTGATTTGGACGGCACACCCAACAAGTCAAAACTGGGAGCCAATGCCATCCTCGGCGTTTCTTTGGCTGTGGCAAAAGCCGCCGCTAACGAACTTGGCATGCCTTTGTATCGCTACGTAGGCGGTACACCTGCCATTACGCTGCCTGTGCCCATGATGAACATCATCAATGGTGGTTCGCACTCCGATGCGCCCATTGCCTTCCAAGAGTTTATGGTAATGCCCGTAAAAGCCATATCGTTTACGCAATCGATTCAAATGGGTACTGAGATATTTCATAATCTGAAAAAAGTCTTAAAAGATAGAGGTTTGAGTACAGCAGTCGGTGACGAAGGTGGATTTGCGCCAACTCTTGATGGAACAGAAGATGCGCTCGACACCATATTGCTGGCGATCAAAAAGGCTGGTTATAAGCCTGCAGAAGAAGTAATGATTGCTTTGGACTGTGCTGCCGCAGAATTTTATGTTGATGGCAAATATGACTATACCAAATTTGAAGGAGCATCCGGAAAGGTGCGTACATCCCAAGAACAAGCCGATTACCTCGCATCACTTGTTGCGAAGTATCCAATTGTTTCTATTGAAGATGGTATGGACGAAAATGATTGGGAAGGATGGAAATACCTTACCGAAAAAATTGGCGATAAAGTACAATTGGTAGGTGACGATTTATTTGTTACTAACGTTACACGTCTTGAGCGTGGAATTGAGCAACAAATTGCCAATTCTATATTGATAAAAGTCAACCAAATAGGTTCGTTGTCTGAAACGATTGCGGCAGTTCACATGGCTCAAAATGCGGGTTATACTTGCGTGATGTCTCACCGTTCTGGTGAAACCGAAGACAATACGATTGCGGATTTAGCTGTGGCACTCAATACAGGACAAATCAAAACGGGATCGCTTTCCAGAAGCGATCGTATGGCAAAATACAATCAACTATTACGCATCGAAGAAGAATTGGGAAGAAAAGCCTATTTCCCACAAGAAAAGGCATTTAAAGTTAAATTTTAAGTTGCCATCACTAAGAGGAATTTAGATATGAATAAAGCAGCATCGCTAAGGTTTGGAGAAAAATCAATAGAATTACCCCTGATCGAAGGAAGTGAAAATGAATTGGGTATAAACATTAAAGACCTAAGAGCAAAGACAGGCTTAATTACAGTAGATCCAGGTTATAAGAATACAGGCTCTTGCGAAAGTGCTATAACGTTTTTGGATGGTGAAAAAGGAATCTTGCGCTACAGAGGTTATGATATTGAATCTCTCGCTCAAGACGCAGATTTCCTAGAAGTAGCCTATTTGTTGATTTTTGGCGAATTGCCCACAAAAGAACAATTAGAGAAATTCCTAAATGACATCAAAGAGGAATCATTGGTTAATGAAGACTTAAAAAAGATTTTAGAGAGTTTTCCTAGTACAGCTCATCCCATGGGTGTTCTATCTTCGCTCACAAGTGCGCTGACCTCATTTAATCCCAGTTCTGTTAATGTGGATAGTGAAGAAGAAATGTATAAGGCCATAGTACGAATAATGGGCAAACTTCCGGTTTTGGTGGCATGGGTCTTTAGGAAAAAGGAAGGGCTTCCGCTCAAATATGGCGATTATTCTTTGGGTTATGTGGAAAATATTGCACGCATGATGTTTCGCAAACCTAACAAAGAATATATACCAAACCCAGTAGTGGATGCTGCACTAAACAAGCTATTGATTTTGCATGCCGATCACGAGCAAAACTGCTCAACATCTACTGTTCGTATTGTTGGTTCTTCTCACGCAGGCCTTTTTGCTTCTATTTCAGCAGGTATTTCTGCCCTTTGGGGTCCCTTGCACGGTGGTGCCAATCAAGCAGTGGTCGAGATGCTGGAAGCCATCCGCGAAGATGGAGGCGATATCAAACACTATATGCAACGTGCAAAGGATAAATCAGACCCCTTCCGATTGATGGGCTTTGGCCACCGAGTGTACAAAAATTTTGATCCTCGAGCACGTATCATCAAAAAAGCTGCTGACGAGGTGCTCAATGATTTGGGTATTGATGACCCTGTGTTGGAGATTGCTAAAAAATTAGAAGAAGAAGCCCTGCGTGACCCATATTTCGTCGATCGTAAATTGTATCCTAATGTAGATTTCTATTCGGGAATTATCTATCGTGCTATGGGAATCTCGACAGAGACTTTTACTGTTATGTTTGCCCTCGGACGCCTGCCTGGTTGGATTGCCCAGTGGCGTGAAATGAGGCTCAACAAAGAGCCTATTGGACGTCCTCGCCAAATTTATGTTGGTGAAAATCATCGGCCATTTGTGCCCATAAATCGACGATAATTATGTAATGAATCCATGTGTACATTCGGAGACACAATCACTTACCCATGTGCTGCTGGGCACAGCAGCAAGCATGGGCTCAGTCCCCAAGCTCCAAGACCTTTACGACCCTACATCAAGAAAACACCTTCTTGCCAATAGTTTTCCTACTAAGGAAGCCTTGCAGCATGCCTTGGATGCTCTTGCTGCTGTTTTTCAACGGTATCATATTGAGGAGATTCGTCCAGACCTTATTGCGGATTGCAATCAAATTTTTGCGCGAGATTTGGGGTTTGTTATTGACGATACTTGGGTGCAAGCCAACATTATTCCTCATCGAGCAAACGAATTGGGAGGATTGACAACCTTAAAAAGCTGGATTCCCAAAGACAAGCAACTTGTCTTTTCAGATGAAGTGCACCTAGAAGGCGGTGATGTCATCTATCACAATGACCATATACTGGTGGGAATTTGTACACGAGTTGATTACGCCTCACTACTTACAGCACGGACAAACAAAGCCGCCGTTGACGCATTACGAAATGCTTTTCCCGATAAGAAAGTGGTTTCTTTCGAATTGATTAAGTCCAATACTGTTCCAGAAGAAAACGCCTTGCATTTAGATTGTTGCCTCCAGTTTGTTGGCAACGGCTATGCCATAACCTGTCCCAAAGGTTTTGCGCATCCAAGCGAATATGCTTGGCTGGTCGATTTTATTGGTGCTGAACATATTTTTGAAGTAACCCCCATAGAAATGAGTCAAATGATGTGTAACCTAGTTTCTATCCGTCCTTCAATAGTTGTTTCTGACCCTAGATTTGTTCGATTAAACAACTGGCTACGTCAGCGATCGATTACTGTTGAGGAGGTGGATTTCAGCGAGGTGGCAAAACAAGGCGGTTCTTTTCGATGTGTAACCATGCCCTTAAGACGATGCCCATGAAGCCAACAAATCACGTGTTGATGGTTCGACCAGCCATTTTTTGCGCTAATAGCCAGACAGTATCAACCAACTTTTTCCAACAAGCACTTCCTTTTGATAAGGATGAAGCACTCGTGCGTGCCCAATCCGAATTTGATCAGTTGGTAGCGGTATTGCGAAAGCATGGCGTTTGTGTTAGCGTTTATCAAGATTCGCCAATGCCAGAAACTCCAGATGCTCTATTTCCCAACAACTGGTTTGTTAGTTTACCGCAACAGCATGCCATACTATTTCCCATGATGGCTCCCAACAGGCGTGCGGAACGAACAAAAGCGGTAATGGCGCATTTGGAACAAGAAGGGCATCACACAAAAAAGATAACCGATTACGCTGCCTTTGAGCAGCAAGGTGTTTTTTTGGAGGGAACAGGAAGCATGGTAATGGACATACCAAACAAAATAGCCTATTGCGCCATATCGCCACGCTCAAATAAGCGACTTTTTGAGCAATTCTGCGCCGAGTTTGGATTTACGCCCGTTTCTTTTCATGCGTATCAATCTATAGACAACAAGCGTATGCTCATTTACCACACCAACGTTCTGATGGCATTGGGACCTGAATTTGTGGTCGTTTGTTTGGATGCCATAGACAACACAGCGGAGCGATTATTCTTGGAAGATACACTACACGCGAGTGGCAAAACCATAATCGATATTACGGCGGCACAAGTGCACCAGTTTGTGGGAAATATGTTGGCGTTAACCGCTGATGATGGCAGTCCACTTATGGCGATGAGTTCACAAGCATACAATGCGCTGACTGCGCCACAGTTAAAGCAGTTACGGCGCTATGCTCAACCTGTACATAGCCCAATTCCTACCATTGAAACCTTGGGTGGCGGTGGTGTGCGCTGCATGATGGCAGAGCTGTACTAAAGGTAATCCTTTGAACCTTCTGCTTTTTGCTGCTGTACTTTTTTAAAAAAATGAAATGTGCTGGTTGAACCAGCAGCGACTTCAATTTTGTGATGGTCACAATGG
>JAURDG010000025.1 GCA_030828025.1 Flavobacteriaceae bacterium
ATCAACGCAAAACAAGTTATTCCAACAATTTGCTCTTGGCAGCCTAGACGACTCCTTTATGATTGTTCTTTATATGGAGCACGTGCTGGCTAAGGACAACGAGAAAGAAGGAAATCAAACGATCGATTTGCAGCAAAAAGTGGATCGGGTCATTGGCTATTTTGATAGCATGGGTGCTACCAATATATTTCAAAAACAAACCGATTATACGACCGCTTCGGGCATTGAAGGCATAGTCGCTTCGGGATCATTTGACTGGACAACCAAAGCCGAAAAGGCACAACGTAAAGAATACGAAGTGTATCATTTTACAGAAAATAAGGGCTTCCAACAACTTCAATTTATCTATAACCGAAACGATGCGTATGCCAGCGAATTAATCAAGCGCATTTTGGAAAGTATCGAATTTAATGAGCGAAAACCATGATGCATTACACGTTTGCACATCCTGAGTTTTTCTGGGGGCTTTTGCTTATCCCCATACTTGTTGCGTGGCATTTTGTCAGCCGCAAAAAACAAGTTGCCTTTGTGCTTAACCCAAGTACTGCTGCATTTACAAAGACAGGAAATTTACCCAAGTGGCAACCTCTTTTGTTGGTGTTGCGGATGGCGGCTATTGCCCTAATTGTTATCGCTTTAGCGCGACCTCAAACCAAAGACGTGAGCACACAAACCAAAACAAACAAAGGGATAGATATTGTGATGGCCATAGATGTTTCTTCCAGCATGCTGGCTAGAGACTTGAAACCGGATCGCTTATCGGCACTCAAAAAAGTGGCCGCCGACTTTATTGCCAAGCGAACTGCTGACCGAATTGGGCTAGTGGTTTATGCAGGGGAAAGTTATACCAAAACACCGATAACTTCTGATAAGGCATTGGTTATAGACGTGTTGAATAAGGTAAATTACGACGGCATCATCAATGACGGAACGGCGATTGGTATGGGCTTGGCGACTTCTGTAAATCGCTTGCGGGACAGTAAAGCAAAGAGCAAAGTCATTATTTTGCTTACTGACGGGGTTAACAACACTGGGTTTGTTGATCCAAAGACCGCAGCAGGACTTGCGCAGTCATTTGGGATAAAGACCTACACCATTGGGCTAGGCAGTAATGGCAGCGCTCCTGCACCTGTTGCCTTGCGCCCCGATGGCTCTTTTGTGTATCAAATGACCAAGGTCGAGATAGACGAAGAACTCCTCAAAACAATTGCCACCAAAACAGGGGGAAGCTATTATCGAGCTACAGACAACAAAAAACTAGAAGCTATTTATAAAGAAATAGACACCTTGGAACGCACCGAAGTGGAGGAGATCCGCTATACCAAATACAACGAAGAGTTTCGCATTTTTGTTTTTTTGGCCATGGGCGCACTCGTTTTGGAATGGATCTTGCGTCACACAATTTTTAAATCGGCGATGGCATGATACAGTACGAACAAACACCATATTTTTATTTGTTGTTGCTCATACCAATAATGGCGTTGGGGTATGTATTGTTTACCGTATGGAAAAAACGTGTACACCAACGACTTGCCTCAGCGCAAATGCTGTCGCTCATTGCGCCAGAACGCTCCTTTTTTAAGGGTTGGTTAAAACAATGTTTCCTGTGGCTTGGCTTAGCCTTTATTACTTTGGCGCTGGTAAATCCACAAATAGGAACAGAGCTAGAAACGGTAAAGCGAGAAGGTGTTGATTTGGTTTTCGCAGTTGATGTTTCCAAAAGTATGCTCGCCGAGGATATTGCCCCAAACCGACTGGCTAAAGCGAAACGTTTGGCAGGAGAACTCATCAATCAGCTTGTTAGCGACCGTGTTGGGATTATTGCCTATGCCTCGGCAGCCATCCCGCACCTACCCATTACCACCGACTATTCGGCAGCACGCATGTTTTTAGCTTCGCTAGACACCAATATGATTTCTTCTCAAGGAACAGCTATTTCTGCTGCGATACGCCTTGCCGAAACCTATTTTGACGATGAAAATCAAACCAATAGGGTGGTTTGTATTTTGTCTGATGGGGAAGATCACGGCAAAGACGCCTTAGCGGCAGCTCAACAGGCAGCATCAAAAGGGATTACATTTTTTACCGTTGTTGTGGGTACCGAAAAAGGGTCTGTTATCCCAGTCAAACAAGGAAGTACGGTTTCGTACAAAAAAGATGAAAACGGAGAAGTGGTCATCTCCAAAAGCGATACGCAACAAATGAGCGCCATAGCCGATGCAACAAATGGGCTGTTTTTGGATGGCAGTAATACCGAAGAGGTGGTCTCGGCGATTATTGAAGAACTAAAAAAAATGGACAAACAGGAATTTGAGGCCAAACAATTTGTTAAATTTAAAGACCAGTTTCAGTGGTTTCTAGGGATAGGATTGCTATTTTTAGTGCTGGATTTATTTCTGTTCTTCAGAAAAACGCAATGGGTTAAAAAGCTAAATTTATTCCAAGATGCATAAGTTGATTTTTGTTCTTTTTTGTTTTTCTACGGGGCTTTTGGCACAAGATGCCAAAAGGGTGCAACAAGCAGATAATTATATTTATGACGGCAATACGGCTTTTGATCAAACGAATAATGCAGAAGCAGAAAAGCAGTACAGAAAAGCCTTAGCCTTAGGGGAAAAAGCAGATATTGCGACCTACAATATAGCAACAACACTGCAGCAAGACAGCTACAATGAAGAAGCCTTACGAGCTTATGAAAAGCTTATAAAATCAACAACAGAACGCCCCAAAAAACACCGAAGTTTTCACAACATCGGCAATGCGATGATTGAAGCCAAGGAGTACAAACGGGCAGTTGATGCATACAAGGAGGCACTGCGCAACAATCCCAAAGACGACGAAACCCGTTACAACTATGCGCTAGCCAAAAAAATGCTTGAAGACGAAGAAGAAAAGCAGGACGACCAAGATCAAAAAGACAACCAGGATAACCAGGATAACCAGGATAACCAGGATAACAAAGACAACCAAAACGACAGTCAGGACAATAAGGACGACCAAGACAACGCGGGCGACAACGAGCAAGACAAAAATAAAGACCCGAACGACAAAGGCGAAAACGACAAAGACAAAGGCGACCAAGAAAAAGACAGTCAAAACAAAGACAAAGAAGGCGATCAGGAAAAGGACAAACAACCTCCTCAAGTGCAACCAACGCAGTTGTCGCCCCAGCAGGTACAAAATCTTTTGGAAGCCATGAACAATGAGGAGAAAAAAGTTCAGGATAAAATAAACGCCAAGAAAGTGAAAGCCGCAGGCACAAAAAGTAAAAAAGATTGGTAATGAACAAATGGCTTATTTCGTGTTTTGTGGCAGCTCTTTTGAGCACACAGATGCTTTTTGCCCAAGTGTCATTCAATACTACGGTAAGCAAAAACGAGCTTGGCATTAACGAGCGCTTGCGCGTTGAGTTTACCATCAATCAGGATGGTGATAACTTCAGCCCGCCGTCACTAGAAGGCTTTCGGGTTATTTCTGGATTAAATCAGTCGGTGAGTAATATGTTCATTAATGGAAAGCGCTCTTATTCAAAGACCTATTCCTATGTGCTGGTTCCACTCAAGAAAGGCACCTTAACCATTGGCCAAGCATCTGTTGAGGTAGATGGAGAAATTTACAAAACAACGCCAGTCAACGTTCAAATTAAGGACGCAGTAGAACTTCCCAAAAACCCCAATGACCCCAATTATATTGCCCGCGAAAATGTACATTTAGTAGCCGAAATTTCTAAAAGTAAGGTGTATATCAATGAGCCGGTTTCGGTGGTTTATAAGCTCTATTTTGGCGGTAGTGTGCGCCCATCGGACGTGAATCCGATAGACATGCCTGAATACAAAGACTTTTGGTCTCAAGACATTCCTTCTCGGCGCACCATCAGTCAAGAAACGTATCAAGGCAAACGTTATAATTATGTGGCTTGGCAACAAACCATATTATACCCGCAACGCGCAGGAAAACTACCCATCGCTCCGCTTACCCTTGACGTTCAGTTGGACGTGCCGACAAACAAGCGAGATTTCTTTGGAAACCAAGTATTTACACAGGTTTCACAAACCATAACAGCAGGGAAAAGAACATTAACGGTATTGCCGTTTCCAGAAGAAGGCAAGCCAAATGATTTTAGTGGTGCTGTAGGCTCATTTACCTTAGATGTAAAAACATCAAAAAGCGAACTAAACGCATCAGAGTCATTACAAGCAACAGTCGAGGTTAATGGCAAAGGAAACCTTAAGTTGTTTTCACTACCAGAACTCAGCACACCCAGCGCATTGGAACGTTACGACCCAGAATATTCAGAGCAGGTGAGCACCACCCTATCGGGGATGCGCGGGTCGATAAAAAACGCCTATACTTTAGTGCCGCAATATCAAGGGAAATATCCTATTCCGGCAATTTCGTTTTCTTATTTTGATCCAGCAACCAAATCCTACAACACCCTAAGGTCTAAAGAAATTATCGTCGATGTGCTGGAAGGACCAACAGCTGTCGGCAGTACTGCAGTTACACCAGCAAACACCTACACAACACTGCCATCAGCGGGATCATCTTTCCAATTTATTGCTCAGCGAGCAACATTTAGAAGCATAGCACAAGCACCCTTTTTCGCAAGCAAATGGTTCTTTGTTCTGTTGTTTTTACCTATCGTTATTTTGGTATTGCTATTAGCAATACGTCAATACAAACCAAACGAAACGACTGTTGCTCAAAAACGCAAAGCACGGTTGGTAAAAAAATTCCTCGGAAAGGCGAAGCGGACGATGACCGAATCAAGCAGCTTCTATGTGGCACTTGAATTGGCGTTGCACAATTACTTAAAGTCCCGGTTACAAATTCAAACAAACGAGTTCAGTAAAGAAAAAATAAAAGCATTGCTTTCAGAAAAAGGAGTAGATGACCAAACGACAGCCTTATTTGTTCGCCTGCTGACCAACTGTGAGCTTGCTCGCTATACGCCTAGCTCACGAAACTCTATGGAACAAGATTATCAGACGGCAGTAACTGCAATAACCCAAATGGACAAACAGTTTTAGAGATGAATAAGTACTTATTTAGCGTCTTGATTTGTGCCAGTTCTTTTTCTTTGGCACAGTCGCCAGATGACCTTTTTCGGGAGGCAAATAACGCCTACAACAATGGTGAATACGATCGTGCCATTGTGTATTATGACTCAATCCTTGCACAAGGAATTCACGCTGCAGCGCTATATTATAACTTAGGCAATGCGCATTACAAGCGAAATGCGATTGCGCCTAGCATATTAAACTACGAGCGTGCCTTACTTTTAGACCCAACAAATAAAGATGTCCGGAACAATTTGGCTTTTGCTCAAAACATGACCCTTGACCGATTTGTGCCGCTTCCAGAAAGCGATATAAAACAAATGAGCACGAAGTTACTATCCATGACCGATGTGCGTGGCTGGAGCATCGTCGCAATCGTAAGCTGTTGGCTAGCGGCCTTGTTTTTCTTTTTGTTTGTCAAATCTTCGAGGAGTTTGGTAAAGCGTGTTTTCTTTACCGCCTTTGTGTTGCTTGTGTTGGGGGTTGTATTGTCAATTTCCTTAGCGATGTACCAGAAAAACATGCAGCAAAACACCTATCCTGCTATAGTTTTTATCCAAACAGAGACCTTTCGATCGGAACCTAATTTACGCGCAGAGGTTCTGTTGACCTTACACGAAGGGACTAAAGTTTATGTGCTCGAAAATTTGGAGGATTGGGTAAAGATTAGACTCATTAATGGTGCAGTGGGCTGGATTCCACAAAGCAGCATAAGGTATATTCAACCGACGGCTAAAGAGTAGGTAAATTGTTAATGGGATTTTCCTCCACGTTAATTTGCTCGAACAGATAGTTGCCCAATTCTTTGAGTGGCGCAAAGAACAATGATTGCTCGGAGATATTTTCGGGTAAGAACGGATAAAATGCGTGTATTCCACTCAAAATCCAGACAAACACACCACTGATTACCAGCCATTTACAAGCACCAAAAAGGGCGCCTAAGAGCTTGTTTAAAAACCCGAGTAATATCACTTTGGCAAGTTTGGTTAGGATTTTTCCAATCCATGCCACCCCGATGACGATGACCACAAAAGTGAGCGCAAACGCGACCAAAGAAAGATGTTTCCAGTCAAGATATTGCGACAATAAATCGGAAGTAAAACTAGAAAAGTGAAGTGCGCCAAAAACGCCTAAAACCAATGCGAACAGCGAAGAAACCTCGACAAAAAAACCGCGCGAAGCACCGCGAATCATGCCATAAAGCATTAAACAAACAACAGCGACATCAATATAATTGAATGGCATACCACAAATGTACATATAGATTTGGATTGTTTGGTGTTCTTTCGTGTGGAATGTTTATTTTTGCGCCATGATTGAACGCATTGCAGCATTACGAGAAAACGTAGCTACTTTTTCAACTTCAGCAGCAGACGAGGTCGAACAATTTAGAATTGCTTTTCTTGGAAAAAAAGGACACATTACCCAGCTTTTTGCGGATTTTCGCCATGTTTCCAATGAAGATAAAAAGGCATACGGACAGCAGCTCAATCAGCTAAAAACCGAAGCACAAGCTAAGGTTAAAGTATTACAAGAACAACTTAGTGGTGGCGCAACAACCAAAGTTGCTTTGGGCGATATTACTAGACCTGGACAGCCGATATCATTGGGTGCCATGCATCCGATCAGTATTGTTCGTGATAAGGTATTGGATGTGTTTGGTCGGATTGGTTACGGTCTTTCGTCTGGTCCTGAAGTAGAAGATGATTGGCATAACTTTACCGCCCTTAATTTGCCTGAACATCACCCAGCTCGGGACATGCAGGACACCTTTTTTGTACAAACCAACCCAGATATAATGTTGCGCACACATACATCCTCGGTACAAGTGCGCCATATGGAATCCAACGATCCGCCAATTCGAATTCTATCTCCAGGGCGCGTGTTTCGCAATGAGGCTATTTCTGCCCGATCACATTGTGTTTTTCATCAGATTGAGGGCTTGTACATAGACCGAAACGTGTCTTTCGCAGACTTAAAGCAAACGCTGCTTTATTTTACCAAAGCCATTTTTGGCACGGCAGACATTCGTTTGCGCCCGTCATATTTTCCTTTTACTGAGCCAAGTGCCGAAGTAGATATTTATTGGGGTTTGGAGACGGAGGCTGATTACCGCATTACAAAAGGCACGGGCTGGTTGGAGATTATGGGCTGCGGTATGGTTGACCCACAAGTACTCATCAATTGTAATATTGACCCACAAGAATACTCAGGATTTGCTTTTGGCATGGGATTAGAACGCATGGCGATGCTGCTGTATCAAATTGAGGATATTCGTATGTTTTACGAAAATGACGTCCGTTTCTTAAAGCAGTTTACTTCGGTTAGTTAAGCAATTGACTTAGGGCTTTCATTTTTCGTTTTGCGGATGCGTTTTCGTACAACACTTGAAAGACGCAATGTAAAATGGGAAACTTTTCCTCCTGATCAGCTACAAGTTCATAGGCTGTTTTAGCACCGTGATAGCCTTCTGCAATCATGGTCATTTCCATTAATGCTGCTTTTACCGTGTAGCCTTTGCCAATCATATTTCCGAGCATTCGGTTGCGACTAAAAACAGAGTACGCCGTCACGAGCAAATCACCCAAATATGCCGATTTATTAATGTTTCGTTTTTTCTTATTCACGCGTTTGGTGAAGCGTTTCATTTCACGCATGGCACAACTGATAAGCACACTGATAAAGTTATCGCCATAACCCAACCCGTGCGCCATACCTACGGCAATAGCATATACATTTTTGAGCGTCGCGGCATATTCGGCACCTACCACATCGTCGGAAACAACAGTACGAATATAAGTACAGTCTAATTTGGCTTTCATTTCTTTGGCTATAGCCAAATTAGCACTTGCGACAGTTAAATATGACAGGCGTTCTAGTGCAACTTCTTCGGCATGACAGGGCCCCGTAATAACACCTAAATGCTTCTCGGGCACACCATACTTTTCTGTCAAATAATGCCCAACAAGTGCCTTTTGTTCGGGGACAATACCCTTCACGGCAGAAAAAACAACCTTGTCCTTTAACGATTCTGTGAGCAACTCTAATGAACTGTCGATATAAAAAGAAGGAATAGCGACCACCAAAACATCGTATTGCGCCACCACATCATCTAGGTTTGTGTACATGTCCAACTGCTGCGTGTTAAACTCCACACCACTCAAATAGTTGGGGTTATGTCCTTCAGAAAGTAGGTGCTGGTGTATGGCTTCGTTGCGCATATACCACCCCACAATAGCGTTGTTTTCACATAATATCTTCACTAGTGCTGTAGCCCAACTACCACTACCAAGCACCGCAATCTTCGAAAAATCGATCATTTTATTGATTTAAAAAACTTTCTACACTTTAACATACTTTTCACAACTAGCGGGTTGTGATTAGTTTAACTTGCGGGTGTAAACGTGATGCAATAAAAGCATATTAGTTTTTCATAGTTTAATATGGTTGGTTATAAGAAGGCACCTTTTTAGGTGCTTTCTTTTTTATGACCGTGGCCAAGCATCCCAAGGGATTCGGCTCAACAATAAAAGCGTACCTACAGTATAGAATACGGCTATTCGTAAAAACTTTTTCCTAGAGTCTGCCGCTTTTTTATGTAATGACCAGCCCATAGTAATCAGTACAATAGCCAAGATGTTGGTGGTTGGATGCTCAACTAAATAAAGGCGAATATTACGATTTCCCATGACACTACCCATTCCATTTTCCCATGCAGAAAAGTAATTTGAGGAAAAATAAGTAATCAGCCCAATGAGCAATTGAATGTGTGAAAAAATAAGCGCAAAGAGTGCAATGCGCAAATCACGAGCCCCAAAGGGTCGTTTGCTAAATACGCCCCAAAAGGCATTTAAAATTGCCAAAGCCAATGCAGCCAATACCACATAACCCATGTTTGAGTGCAAGGAAGTAATGATCTCGTTCATATATATTGTTTACACAAAAATACTGAATTCATATCGGTTCGCCTATTCAGGCGACGGTTATGATTTCGTCTTCGCTTAATTCAGGCTCAACGACCAGTTTTAAATAAACCTGTGCAAGCGTTACCACATCTTTTTCGCAATAGCGCACAATGCGCGCTAGATCGTTTTCTTCGTAATAAACCCGCGCCACATCCGATCCGTCCATATCATCTTTGGGCGAAGGAATATCAAAAAAATGCGCTAAAAGTTTTAAGGAGGTGTAGTGTTTATAGTCGCCAAATTTAAACAGCTCCAAAGTGTCTAAATGCTGTATTTCCCATGGTTTTTTGCCCATTAGCTGAAGCAACTTAGGCAATGGCAGTTGATGTTTAAGCATACGCCGTGCGATGTAGGGGAAGTCAAACTCTTTTCCGTTGTGTGCACAAAGCAGGTGTTGTGATGTGGAAAAATGGCTATTCAAAAGTTCCTGAAACTGTTCAAGAAGCTCAACCTCTTTTCCCGAAAAACTACGAACACGGAACTGTCTTTTTTTTCCAATATGTGTTAGATAACCTACGGAAATGCAGATGATTTTTCCAAATTCCGCCCATATCCCAGCGTGCGTATAGTATTCCGCAGCACTAAGCCCATCTTCTTTTCGCTTGTAGGTTGTTTTTGCGGCATATAGTTCTTGTGTCCTAGGTGATAAGCGGTCAAAGGAGTGTTCTTCTGGAACAGTCTCAATGTCTAAAAACAATATGTGCTCAAGGCTGGGTGTAGTGTTCATGGTGTAACATGGCAAAGGCTTCTTCTATATAGCCCAAATAATCAGCAGAGATTCGAACACCAGGAAGGTCAGGCAATTGCTCATGTCCTAAGCGCACCACAAGCACATCTTCGTCCGGAAAGACGATTACGTACTGACCGTTGTGTCCACGCATGCTAAAGTAGCGTTTACCCATATGGCTTCCTAGCCACCAACCATAACCGTAGTCTTGACCGTTTTCAAACTGGGGCATCACCGATTTTTGAACGTATTCAGCACTGATTAGCTGTGCTCCATCCCAAACACCACCGTTTTTAAATAAGGCAGCAAAGCGGGCAAAGTCACGCGCATTGGAATTAAAACAACAATATGATTTTTCAACACCCTTTTTTTCACTGTCCAATCGCCAAACCGCATCGGCTTGTGCGCCTAGTGGATTCCAAAAATAGCGACGCACCAAATCAGTAATTGTCTCAACAGTAGCAGCCGTCAACACCAAAGAAAGCAACTGCGTACTTCCACTTTGATAAACAAAACGCTTACCAGGTTCATCCACGATGGGTAGCGTTTTCATCACCCGCGTAATATCTCTAGTGATATAGGTACGTGGTGTTATGGTAAACAGGTTTTCGTAGTCTTCTTTCCAGTCCAAGCCCGAGGACATGGTGGCTAAGTTTCCTACAGTAACGGCATCGGCATAGGGACCTTTGAGCCACGGTAAAAAGTCTTTTACTTTTTGGTCAAAACTTTGAATATGTCCTTCTTCAATGGCTTTTGCCAGACAGGCAGACACGATGGTTTTGACCATAGAAAATGAATTGGTTTTGCTGGTTTTATCAAATCCATCAAAATACTGTTCGTGCCATATGGAGTCGTTTTTTATAATCATAAAAGCAACGGTTCCATGTTCTTGGTGCAACGCATTTAGGGCTTCTGTGGCAGGGACGGTATTGTAATTTTTGTGTACTGCCCACGGTTGTGGGCTATCGCTTTTTGGGATTTCACGAACAGCAAAATGAAGATAGTCTTCCAAGCCTGCAGTAGATCGTCCCATTTCTATAGCCTTTAGGGCTAACTCGGGAATATGACCATAACCAGCAATAAACAGTCCAGCCACCACCAAGACAATGCTGATGAGAACGACCTTAATGAGTTTAATAAATTTTTTCATAGCAATAATGAAGATTAGAGGGTTATGTTTAAACAAATATGGGAATTATTTTACAATAACCCCAATGCCGCTTGAGCATGATAACTTACAATCAATGAAGCACCTGCACGCTTAAATGCCATAAGTTGCTCCATCATAACGGCATCATGGTCTAGCCAGCCTTTTTCGGCAGCGGCTTTAAGCATGGCGTATTCGCCGCTAACCTGATAAACAGCAACAGGCACCGTGACCTTATTTGCTAGCTCGCGAACTATATCCAAATAAGCCATTCCTGGCTTGACCATAATAATGTCTGCGCCTTCTTTGATGTCTTGTTGCGCTTCGGCTAAGGCTTCTTTGCGGTTGGCCACATTCATTTGGTAGGTTTTCTTGTCGCCAAATCCAGGTGCCGAGTCCAAAGCATCTCGGAACGGGCCATAAAACGAAGAAGCGTACTTGGCACTATAACTCATAATGGCAGTATTAACATATCGTGCCTGCTCTAAAGCCTCTCGAATTTTTAGCACACGGCCGTCCATCATATCGCTCGGAGCGATTATATCAGCACCACTTTCGGCATGGCTTATAGCAACCTGTGCCAAGACCTCAACA
>JAURDG010000128.1 GCA_030828025.1 Flavobacteriaceae bacterium
GGGCGCAACATTTACAGTCAAAAAGAAATGAACGCCTTGGGGGTTGACTATTATTCTATTGGCAGATGAAGCGCGCATTAGTTACCGGAGCAGCAGGGTTTTTAGGGTCACACCTATGCGATAAACTATTGGCAAACGGCATGGCTGTCATTGGGATGGACAATCTGATTACAGGATCTATGACGAATATTGCGCATTTGGAGGATAATCCCAATTTTAGTTTTGTGCACCACGATGTTTGTGAACACATAAATGTTGAAGGAGATTTGGATTATATCCTTCATTTTGCTTCTCCCGCCAGTCCGATAGACTACTTAAAAATCCCGATTCAAACACTCAAAGTGGGTGCGCTAGGCACACACAATGCCCTTGGACTTGCACGAGCAAAAAACGCACGGATTTTGGTGGCATCCACCTCTGAAATCTATGGCGATCCACTTGTACACCCCCAAACCGAAGATTATTTTGGAAACGTCAATACCATTGGACCACGCGGCGTTTATGATGAGGCAAAACGCTATTTGGAGTCGATTACCATGGCGTATCACCGCTATCATAGTGTGGATACCCGCATTGTGCGGATTTTTAACACTTATGGTCCTAGAATGCGCCTCAATGATGGTCGTGTGATTCCTGCATTTATGGGACAGGCACTTCGTGGCGAGGACTTGACCGTTTTCGGCGACGGCTCACAAACACGATCTTTTTGTTTTGTGGAGGATGAAATTGAGGGGATTTATAGGCTGCTGATGAGCGACTACCATTTACCAGTAAACATCGGCAACCCTGATGAAATATCGATTTTGGATTTTGCACAAGAGATTATCGAGCTCACCGGAACCGACCAAAAAATTGTATTTAAATCGCTACCCAAAAACGACCCGCTACAGCGCAAACCTGATATTACAAAAGCCAAGGAGCTTTTGGGGTGGGAACCCAACATTGGACGTAAAGAAGGGATGCAGCGCACCTACGCATACTTTAAATCCTTAACGGCTGAAGAACTAAAAAAGGTGGAGCATCGAGATTTTACTTCTTTTAAAAGCTAAGCTGCGCAATAAACCACAGAATAAATCGTTGTTTCTGCATACCAATATATATTGAGCAATTATACCCAAAAAAGAAAAAGGCTTTTGTTAACCACTCCATTCTTTGCTGTTGAATGGGCTGTTTTTTTGTTGCTTTTTAATAGTTTACTTTTTAAGCCACTCTATGCAAATGACCAACAAGCTGCACTTACCTATACTGCATATTTTTTGTTGAGTTGGAGTTTTTCCTCATTCGCCTCAAAATTTTACAGTTATGAGCGCAATATGACATATGTAAAACAGCTCCAGCGGGTTTTGTTGTGTTTTTGCTACTTCACATTATTCTCTCTACCGGTCATTTTGTTGGCTCTAGGCCAACAATTAATGTCTGCTGACATAACGACTATACTCACAAGCAGCGCATCTTTTTTTTGTGTAGTTGCACTGACCAAGGCAGTATCCATTACAACACTGTTTAGATATAGGCGCAAAAGCCACTTTTTCCAACAAGCCATATTGATTTGTGACTCAAGTTCAGGGGAAAACTTCATAAATGACATAATTCAACTAAAACGAACAGGTTTAAAGCCTCATCTTCTTGACAAGAATCTTTTAGAGCCACAGGAGTTCAGTCGGTTACAAGAAAAAATAGTTCAAGAAAAGATTACAGACGTATATATTCCAATAGAGCTTATCTTAAAAAAATCAAGGCAACACCTGTTGAGCCTAGGTTGGGAAAACAATGTACGCTTGAAGTTTATTGCCGACACAAATTATCCAATCGCTGGAGTAAAATCAACATATTTTGGATTAACGCAGGTAGTTTCGTACAAAACCAGCCCGCTTGATTCCAGCGCAAAGCGGATTCAAAAAAGAGTATTTGACTTCATCTTTTCACTAACCGTAACCGTGTTTATATTATCGTGGGCTGTTCCTATAATTGCCATAATCATTTTAATCGACTCTAAAGGACCAATATTCTTTATTCAAAATAGACCAGGTCAACGTGGAAAATTGTTTAAATGCTTTAAGTTTAGGTCGATGAAAGTGAACAAGGCAACCGAGACAACTGCCTCTAGAAACGATTCACGCATAACGAGAATTGGAAAATTTCTACGCAAAACAAGTATAGACGAACTCCCTCAGTTTTTTAATGTTTTGCTTGGACAAATGTCTGTGGTTGGGCCAAGACCAAATCTATCGTCACAAAACGAACAATACAGCACTATTCTTGAAGATTATTCCAAGCGGATGTATTTAAAGCCAGGGATAACAGGCCTTGCACAGGTAAGTGGCGCACGAGGCGGAATAGAAAAGGAAATAGAGATGAAGCATCGCGTCAAATACGACATTTTTTATATCAGAAACTGGTCTTTTGCACTAGACATCAAAATCATCATACGCACCGTGCTCAATATATTGCGGGGCGAAGAAAAAGCATACTAAGCCTTTGCTTCATATTTTTTTGTTACCAAATACACACCAAAAAGCACAACTACAGAAGCAATAGCCTTTGTAGAAGTAAATGCATCTGCGCCTACTGCAATGGCATAGCCAATGCCAACAAGCGGCTGCAAATAGGTAAATACCCCGATAGTACTTGCCTTCAACTGCTTAAGCGCATAAACATTTAGCAAATAGGTTAAGAAAGTGGTGCCCACCACCACAAAGCCAAACCGCCAAACCGCATCAAAAGGAAGGCTTGCCCATGAGACTTCGTTAAATTCCTTTTGCGTAACAGGGAAAGAAATGATAAATCCAATTAAAAACAACCATTTGAGTAGGTGAACAGCATTGTATTTCGCAGACAACGGCTTGACTAGGATTAAATACAACCCAAAAGCAGCTGTATTGGCTAAAAAAAGCATGTTGCCCAAGGGAATATTGGGCGCATCAGCACGAAGCTCATGACCAAATAAAATCAACACCAAGGCACCAATCAACCCTAGAACAACACCTACAACCTTGCGCAGGACCAAGCGTTCCTTGATCAGAATCGCCGAAAAAGTAAAAACCAAAATGGGTGTCATGGTAATCAGCACCGAACTATTGATAGGCGTTGAGAGCTCAAGCCCCTTAAAAAAACTCAACATGTTTATGCCCATACCCAAAAAAGCGCACAACAATATCCGCCCCCAATCCGCTTTGTCGATACGTTTGGACCGCACAAAAAAACTTACCAACCAAAACAACACCGTAGCCCCCAATAAGCGTACGTGAATAAACCCAAACCCTTGAATATAGGTGGGCATTACGGCTTTGGCAATCGTATGATTTAGTCCGTAAATGGTCGTAGCACCCAATGCAGCCAAAAGCGCAAGCGTCCGTTTATCCATGTAACACCTCGTTCATTTTGGCTACCATTGCTTTAGCATTCCCTAAGTAAGCCGTATTATTATAAATAAGAATTGGTCGTTTCAAACAGCTGTATTCCTTTTCCAACAACGCTTTGTACGTCTGCTCGGAAAAGACCACACCATCACGCTTCAGCTGAGCAAATACACGCCCTCGTTTATTGATTAAGGCCTCATAGCTATTGGTATTTGCATACAAAAAAGCGAGTTGTTCTTGTGTTGCAGGGTGGTGTTTTACATCTTGTAATAGATCATTACCCTCGAGTTTAAGTTCTTTGATAATGCGTACGCAGGTAGAACAAGTCGATAAATAGAGAAAGGTGTTTTTCATAATAAGGCAAAGGTCTATCAATTAATGCAGAAACTTAAATACATTTGCGGTAAATTATCGTTGTGGCTAAAGATACATTAAAGTTTAACTCAAGAACCATTCACGGCGGGCAACATCCCGACAAGGCGTATGGCGCAGTCATGCCGCCTGTTTACCTTACATCTACCTATGCGCAATCTAGTCCGGGAGCGCACAAAGGATATGAATACAGCAGGTCGCACAACCCAACCCGGTCTGCCTTAGAAGCCGCCTTGGCAAACGTAGAATCAGGAAATCACGCTCTTACTTTTGCATCAGGAATGGCAGCAATTGATGCGGTAATTAAGCTACTTAACCCAGGCGACGAGGTCATTTCCACCAACGACCTATATGGCGGCACCTACCGAATTTTTACTAAAATATTTGCGCAATATGGTATCAAATTTCACTTTGTGCCCATGGGTGATATCAGCCAAGTCGAGCAGCACATTAACAAAAACACCAAACTGTTATGGGTAGAGACACCCACCAATCCATTGATGCAAGTTATTGACATTAAAGCCATGGTTTCCTTAGCAAAGGCAAACAAGCTTTTGCTAGCGGTGGACAATACGTTTGCATCTCCCTATTTGCAACGCCCACTAGAATTGGGCGCAGACATCGTGATGCATTCAGCAACAAAATATTTGGGTGGACATAGCGATGTGGTTTTGGGCGCCTTGATTGTTCAAGACACATCA
>JAURDG010000131.1 GCA_030828025.1 Flavobacteriaceae bacterium
GCATCCAGATCGTTCCTACGAAGCCTTAGACAACATGGTAGCGCATGTTGGCAAACTGCTTGAATCGTTGGAAATCCCCTACCGAATCCTGCGCTTGTGTGGTGGTGACTTGGGCTTTACGGCTGCGCTAACTTATGATTTTGAGGTTTACTCAACTGCCCAAAATCGTTGGCTGGAAGTAAGTTCGGTATCCAATTTTGAATCCTTTCAAGCCAACAGGCTAAAGCTCCGTTTTAAAGGAACGGACGGCAAAAAGCAACTAGCTCACACGCTTAATGGAAGTTCGTTAGCACTGCCTCGAATTATGGCTGGATTGCTGGAAAATCACCAAACCAAAGATGGCATTCAAGTACCAAAAGTATTGGTTCCCTATACTGGTTTTGACCGAATTGATTAGCATGCAGATTTACAACATTACCTTTATTGTTGAAACCCATATCGAAAAAGATTGGGCTACCTACGTGGACAAAGAACTACTGCCTGATGTAGCCAAAAACGTGCAGCAAATAGATTTGCTTCGGGTGGAGTTTATTGAAGGAGTTGCGCCAGTTGAAGGCACAACCTTTAGTATGCAATTTTATTGTGCCGAGCCTGAACACCTTCGTTGGGTTAAGGAAATTGGACATCCACTAATCCTACAAAAATTAATCCGCCAGTTTCCAAAAGACTGGGTCGCTTTTGCCAGTAAGTTGGAGTTTTTGAAAAGTTACTCATGAGTGTTCGGCCAAAAAAACACTTAGGGCAACACTTTTTGACCGATCAAGGTATTGCACAAGATATTGCGGCAAGCCTAAGTGGAACAGGCTATTCACAGGTGTTGGAAATTGGGCCAGGCATGGGCGTACTGACACAATATTTATTGCAAAAATCCTTTACAACACACGTCGTGGAAATTGACACCGAATCTGTGGCTTACTTAACAGCGCATCTCCCAAAACTAGAAAACCGAATTATTGAAGGCGATTTTTTAAAACTTCAACTTAGCGATTACTTCGCAGATCAGGTGGCCATTATTGGCAATTTCCCATATAATATTTCGAGTCAAATCTTATTCCGTGTGATCGAGCAGCGTGCGTTGGTGCCCGAGTTTGCCGGTATGTTCCAAAAAGAAGTTGCCGAACGTATCTGCGAAAAGCCAGGAAGTAAAGCTTACGGCATTCTATCTGTGCTTACCCAAGCCTTTTACGAAACCGAATACCTTTTTAATGTGTCTCGCTTTGTTTTTGACCCACCGCCAAAAGTAGCCTCAGGTGTCATTCGGTTGGTGCGAAAAAAAGAACAGCAACTTCCTTGCGACACCGCTTTGTTTTTTAGGGTAGTAAAAACCGCCTTTCAACAACGCAGGAAAACCTTACGCAATAGCCTAAAATCATTGGGCTTGTCGTCTAATTTAAAAGAAGATAGTATCTTTGATGAGCGTCCAGAGCGGCTGAGCGTTTCGGATTTTGTACAGTTGACACAAAAAATTGCTGATGACTCCCTTCCAACTCAATGATGAACTAATAGCGCAAATCAAAAGCGACATTGAGCAGCAAAACAAGCGTGCCCTAAAAAAACGCACACAAGAATATCACTATGCCGACCTTGCCGAAATCATAGATGAATTAAACACCGAAGAGGGTGTTTACCTGATTAAACTTCTCGATTCAGAAAAAACGTCTGATGTGCTCACTGAAGTTGACGAAGACATCCGTGAAAAAATATTAGAACTCCTTTCTGTAAAGGAAATCGCTGGAGAGGTTGAAGAATTAGACACCGATGATGCTGCCGACTTGATTGCAGAGCTCCCGCAAGAACGCCAAGCGGAGGTAATTGCAGAAATTGAGGATGCAGAGCGTGCTCAAAACATTCAAGAATTATTAACCTATGACGAAGCCTCTGCTGGTGGGCTTATGGCAAAAGAATTGGTCAGCGTAAACGAAAACTGGACGGTTACACGTTGTGTGCGCGAAATGCGCAAACAAGCAAGTGAGGTTACGCGCGTTCATTCCATTTATGTGGTCGATCAAGACAAAACCCTAATCGGTAGGTTGTCGCTCAAAGACCTGCTTACAACAAAAGAAAACGCCAAAGTAAAGTCCGTGTATATCCCAAAAGTGGACTATGTATATGTGCACGACAGTGCGGATGATGTGGCCAAACTCATGGCTAAATACGACCTCGAAGCCATTCCTGTGGTTGATGACAACAAAAAACTACTTGGCAGAATTACCATTGATGATATCGTTGATTATATCAAAGATGAAGCGGACAAGGATTATCAATTGGCTGCGGGTATTGCCTCAGACGTAGAGGCTGACGACTCCATCATTGAACTTACTAGAGCACGACTTCCATGGCTGATTTTAGGGCTTATCGGCGGCTTAGGCAGTGTGTTTATCCTAGAAGGTTTTGAAGAAGTTATGCGTCATCCTTCTTATAAAACATTGTTCTTTTTTACACCGCTAATTGCTGCAATGGCAGGAAATGTCGGCGTACAATCATCAGCCATTATCGTGCAAGGTTTAGCAAATGACGTCGTAAAAGGAAGCCTTTTACATCGCCTGATCAAAGAAGTTGGTCTTAGCCTTATCAACGGTGTTGCCTTAGGTGTTCTGCTCATGCTGTTTGGTTATTTTGCTGGCTTAGAAACTATTTTAAGTATTACCATTGCCTTGTCTATGCTTTGTGTGATTGTGGTCTCGGCGCTGATTGGAACCTTTGTTCCTATCATACTAGACAAAAGAGGTATAGACCCTGCAATTGCAACTGGACCATTTATCACAACAAGCAACGATATTTTTGGCATCTTTTTGTTTTTCTACATCGCAAAGTTGTTACTCGGTTTCTGATGATTCGTGTGCTGCATTTAGACAATAATCACCACAGCCTTGTGGATGGGCTAGCGGCACTTGGCATAGAAAATGTACACAATACTTCCGCTTCAAAAGCCGAAATTGAGCAAGACATTGCCCACTACCATGGCATCGTGATTCGAAGTCGAATACCGATCGATAGATCCCTTTTAGCACGTGCCAAAAAACTAACATTTATTGCCCGTGTAGGTTCAGGTCTTGAAAACATAGACCTTGAAGCTGCCAAAGAACTGGGCATCATTGTGTTGTCCGCACCTGAAGGCAATAGTCCCGCTGTAGGCGAGCACGCCTTAGGGATGCTCTTAAGCCTATTGAATAAAATGCCGCAGGCAAATCAAGAGGTTCGTAGGGGATTATGGCGGCGTGAAGAAAATCGAGGCGAAGAACTTAGTGGCAAAACAATAGGCATTATTGGCTATGGGCATACGGGCAAACAATTTGCCAAAAAACTAGCTGGCTTTGATGTTACCGTGCTTTGCCATGACATCAAAGAAGACATGAGTGACACCTATGCAAGACAAGTTCCGCTTAAAGATTTGATGGAACAAGCAGACGTCATCAGCCTTCATTTGCCGCTGGACAAACACACACTTGGATATATAGATGAATCTTTTATCCATGGCGTACGAAACCCCTTTTGGCTCATCAATACCGCACGTGGAAATCAAGTCGTAACCAAAGACTTAGTCGCTGCGCTAAAAGCTGGCAAAATATTGGGTGCCGGTCTTGATGTGCTGGATATTGAATCTTCTTCTTTTGAGGTAAAAAAACAAGATACTCCCGAATGGTCTTATCTAATAAACCAACCAAATGTGCTTCTCACGCCACATGTGGCGGGCTGGTCAACACAAAGTCAGGTGCGGATGAGCGAGGTGCTTGTTTCAAAAATAAAAAACTTAATAGAACAAGATTATTTTAACAAATATTAATGTAAAGGACACATTGTATCGTCCTGTTTTTTATTAATTCGCCAGATGAAAAATATTTTGATTCTTTGTACGGGAAATTCATGTCGCAGCCAGATGGCACATGGGTTTATGGAGCATTATGGAGGGAATCTTGCTCGGGTATATAGTGCAGGTATTGAAACCCATGGGCTAAACAAACGCGCAGTTGGGATTATGCAAGAAGCTGGCATAGACATCAGCAAGCATACATCCAATCACGTGGATGAATATGCGGACATATCTTTTGACCACATCATTACCGTATGTGATCATGCTCAAGAAAATTGCCCGTATATTCCTAGTGAGCATGCGCAACGCTGGCATCACAATTTTACAGACCCTTCTAAGATTACAACTGAAAACGAAAAAGAAATCCACGCAGCTTTTGCCGCTGCTCGAGATGAAATAAAGGCTTACTGCAAGGCATTTGTGGTTGAGCAATTAATCGATTAGGCGTTTTTTGCTAACGAGGCTTGAAATTCTTCCAAAACGGGCTGCATCGTACTGGCGGGAATGTCCTTGATTTTGATATACATCAAGCCGTCTATGGCGTTGTTAAAAAGTGGGTCAACATTAAAGGAAA
>JAURDG010000102.1 GCA_030828025.1 Flavobacteriaceae bacterium
AACGGAAGCTCCGCAGCAAGGGGTGCCGTGTTAAATCCAGATATAAAAATGGCTTTTGGTGCTTGAGTGGGTTGGGCAATTACGTCGTAGGGACGTTGCTTGATAAAGGGCCAGCAACCAGACGACAATAATAATTTTTTAAGCTCGTCGGCAGATAATTTGGCAAGGTCTTCAATCTTGTGCTTGACGGGTTGGTCTTTTCCATCCGACTGAATTTCGATAGCCAAAATGCGTCGTTTCGCACCGCGAACTATCTTGCTTATCGTGCCGCTCACAGGAGTGACAAACTGTATTTCGGGATTCGCCTTGGCATAAAAAACGGGCTGCCCTTGTTTGACAGAATCGCCTTCTTTACAGTGCAATTTTGGAACAACGCCGTGAAAATCGTCAGGACACAAGGAAAAAGCATCCGAAAGTTTAGCTGTTTTTATTTTTTTTTCGGCTTTACCTTTGAGTGGAATTTTTAAGCCTTTTCGCAGGGATATGTCAGTTGACATGTAGTGGTAATTTTTCAGTGCAAATGTAATATACACTACGCTAAAAAGGAAGTTAAATCTATAATTTTATTAACTGCCAAGAACTTTGTTTAACTTTGGAAAAAGATTCCATAATTTGGTTTATAAATTGGTAATCTGATAATTGCATGATTCAAAAAATAAATTCATACTGGCGCATTAAACATAACCTATTTTTATTGCTGGTGAGTGGCTTGTGTTATGCCCAAAATTTACAGGAATTTGCGCCACCAGCCCACATCAAAACTGTGCTTTTCAACACAAGTCTAGACAACAATGGGCTTGCTGTAGCAGCTTTGGACGAGGAGATTACGCTGCGGTTTGATGACACCAATGCAGACGACATGGCCTATTACTACACCCTAGAGCGTAAAAACGCATCATGGGAAGCAAGCAATTTATTCCGTGCCGAATACATGGAAGGATACGACGATCTTCGCATCCAAAATTTCAGCTATTCGGTTGGCACACTACAGCCGTACATTCATTACACGCTAACGCTGCCCAATGCGCAAACCCGCATAACCAAAAGCGGCAATTATGTGCTTAAAATATGGGATGAGGATCGGAATTTGGTTATTCAGCGACGATTTGTTGTCCTCGACCCCAAAGTGAACTTAGGCGTGCGTATCCAACGTGCACAAAACATGGACGTTATCGAGACACACCAGAGCGTTCAGTTTAGCCTAAGTACCGAAGGGTTAAATATTCGTTTGCCCGAACAAGAACTGCAGATTTTTGTGGTACAAAATCAGCAATGGCAAACATGGACAAATGTCGGAAAGCCGACCTACACCATGGGCAACAAACTGGAATTTACGCATAAACTCGAAACCCTTTTTCCTGCGGGTAATGAGTATTTGTTTTTTGATACTCAAGAATTGCGCAGCGGTGGTGGCAATGTGGCTTATGTCCTTCGGGACGAACTTTATCAATCCATACTGAACCCCCAATGGGTGCGAAGCGGAAGACCTTACACCTTTGCGCCAGACATCAACGGCGCATTCTGGATAAACACCTTTCAAGGAGCTGACCCATTTACAGAAGCGGATTATACCGAAGTATTGTTTTCTTTGTTTGCCGAAGATTTTTTGTTCGATGCGGAGCACTTTGTGGTCGGCAATTTTAATCAGCACATAAAAAATGAAACCAATAAACTAGCCTACAATGAAGAAACGGGACGTTTTGAGGTCAAAATCGCACTAAAAC
The DNA here is from genome assembly GCA_030828025.1 of Flavobacteriaceae bacterium. GTDB lineage: Bacteria > Bacteroidota > Bacteroidia > Flavobacteriales > Flavobacteriaceae > UBA7446. Next base: position 1,725 of record JAURDG010000102.1, read on the forward strand.
AAGGAATTTACAACTACAAATTTACCAGTCGAGACCTAGAGGGAAATGATTATGATCATTTAATTTCTGGAAGCTATTGGCCTACAGAAAACAGTTATTGGGTGTTGGTGTATTACCGAAAGTTGGGTGCTCGCTGCGACGAACTTATTGCGGTTGGAAACGCAAGTTCTGCAAATATTGGATTGTAGTAAAAATTAGTATCTTTAGCCTATGATTCAACAAGTAACACAAGGAATACGCATTTCGGTCGAGTCTTTTTTTGAAGGAACCTACTTCAAAAACTACCGCCTGCATTTTTCTTTTGGTTACCGTGTTTCTATTGCCAATCAGGGCAAAGACATCGTGCAGCTTCAATCGAGACATTGGAAAATTTATGATGCGCTTAAAGCAACGTCGATGGTCGATGGCGAGGGCGTGGTAGGCAAAAAACCAGTGATTAATCCTGGTCAAATTTTCTCCTATCAATCGGGTTGTTTGCTCTCATCACCCCTTGGCGCAATGGCAGGACATTTCAATATGATTAACCTGGCTACCACCAAAAAGTTTCGGGCGTATATTCCTAAATTTGAGCTAAGCCCGCCTTTTGCCTTAAATTAATTAACACCTAAATCTTTTATCTTATGAACAATGGATTCTTTTCAGTACCCAAACCGATAAACGACCCTATTTTACACTATAAAAAAGGGAGTGAAGAACGCAAAAAAGTACTTGACGCTTACAAACAAATGTGGAACAATCCCATTGACGTTCCACTGTATATTGGCGCAAAAAAAATAAGCACAAAGCAAAAAGGGCGGATGGCTCCTCCGCATAATCACCAGCACACGCTAGGCACCTACAGTCTGGCAGAAGCGGCGCATGTGCAACAAGCCATAGACGCTGCCTTGGAAGCCAAAGAAGCGTGGGAAAACACCTCATTTGAACATCGTGCATCTGTATTTTAAAGGCCGCAGATTTGATTGCAGGGCCATATCGTGCACGCATCAACGCCGCCACCATGTTGGCACAATCCAAAAATATTTATCAGGCAGAAATTGATGCCGCTTGTGAGTTTGTTGATTTTTTACGCTTTAATGCCGCATTTGCTGCGGACATCTATGCGCAACAGCCAGCACAAGGCGAAGGCGTTATCAACCGCCTAGAATACCGAGCATTAGAAGGTTTTGTTTATGCCGTTACGCCGTTTAATTTTACGGCAATTGCTGGAAATATTTGCGCTGCTCCCGCACTCATGGGTAATGTGGTAGTCTGGAAACCGAGTGACCATCAAATGTTTTCTGCCAAAATCATCATGGACATATTTGAAGAAGCCGGTGTTCCGCCTGGAGTTATCAACCTCGTTTCTGGCGACCCCGTGATGATCTCTGACACCGTCTTGGCGCATCCTGAATTTTCGGGCTTGCATTTTACTGGTTCAACAGAAGTTTTTCAAAAACTTTGGAAACAAATAGGCAACAACATATCGACCTACCGAAACTACCCCAGAATGGTTGGCGAAACTGGTGGTAAGGATTTTATTTTTGCGCATCATAGTGCAGCAATTCCTGAACTAATTACAGCCATTACACGTGGTGGCTATGAATTTCAAGGACAAAAATGCTCCGCTGCTTCGCGGATTTATCTACCCGAGTCAATCGCCGATGAAGTTATTGCTGGAGTAGTCAAAAACATCAAAAGCTTTTCGATTGGATCGCCTGAGGACATGAACAACTTCATTACAGCCGTTATTCATGAAAAATCTTTTGATAAGCTAGTATCCTATATTGATCAAGCCAAGAAAGACGATGAGGTCGAAATACTCGCTGGTGGAACTTATGATAAAAGTAAGGGCTACTTCGTTCATCCAACACTCCTCAAAACCACCGACCCACACTACACCACTATGGAGACCGAATTGTTTGGACCCGTAGTCACGGTTTATGTATATCCCGATAAGGATTGGGAAAACACCTTGACCTTGGTTGATACCACTTCTAAATATGGGCTTACTGGGGCCATAGTTGCACAAGACCGTTTATTTATTGAAGAGGCATCAAAACGCTTGCGCCATGCGGCGGGTAATTTTTATATCAACGACAAACCTAGCGGTGCCGTAGTTGGGCAGCAGCCTTTTGGCGGTGCCCGTGCCTCAGGAACCAACGACAAAGCAGGCTCGGCACTTAACTTACTGCGTTGGGTTTCAACACGATTGATTAAAGAAACACTTGTTCCACCAAAAGACTATAAATATCCATGCATGGATTAAAGTGGCAGGTGTACCACTTTTTTTGTGAGGAAAAAATCTTCAGAAAAAAAAGCCGATAGCTCGTATTGTTGCGCTTGCGGAAAAGGACTTAATTCGGCTGATAAGTCGCCACCTTTTAAATAGAGAATTCCATTTTTTAAGGTGTGTCGCTGGTTGCTGCTGATTTTGTTTTTCACCCAAGGAACAAAGCGATCCATTTGCGTCACGGCACGGCTGACAACAAAGTCAAATGTGCCATTTGCCGATTCGGCACGCTGGTGGAACGCCAGCACATTTTCAAGAGCTAAGGCATCAGCAACAGCCTTGACCACTTTGATTTTTTTACCAATCGAATCGACAAGCGTAAACTGCACATCAGGAAACAGTATCGCCAGTGGAATTCCTGGGAAGCCACCGCCTGTTCCCACATCTAAGACCTTTGATTCGGGTAAAAAAGGCAAAACCTTTGCTATACCAAGTGAATGCAATACATGGCGTGTATAAAAATGTTCCATATCGGTACGCGAAATAACGTTAATTTGACTGTTCCAATGCGCATATAGCGGTAGTAAGGCTTCAAATTGCTCCTTTTGGTGGGTAGTGAGTTGCGGAAAATGATTAAAAACAGCTGATACCATAGAATATGCACAAAAATACGGAAGCTAATGATTAAAATCCTATGCGAATAAAAAAGCCTTGTCACTTCGAGTGAAATTCTGAAAGAATTTTGTATTGAGAAGTGATGGAATGTAAACCAATAGCTATTCTCCTATTCCTGAATTTTTTATACATTTGATAACAACACCCTTCAAATCTTACATTTTTGGTATGAACTGCCTAATGTTTTTCAATAACAAATCTAGGGTTTTGAGGGCAAAATGCCCCGTTTAACGTTTGGTGATCGGGCGCAAATGTAGTTTTACGATTGAATGGCACTCGAAATGAAATTTACTGAACGGAAACAGAAGCTGGAATACCTTTTAGAAAAAATTCAAAAAGGAAGGTGCCTCTCATTGGAGAGTATTGCTCGAGGTTTTTGTGTAAGTAAGAGAACAGCGAAAAGAATGATTGCCGAACTACGAGAAGAAGGACACTTTATTGTGTATTGCAAATTCTCAAAAAGATTTTGCATAGAAGATGAGGAAGAAAAAGATTAGGGGGACAAAATTTGTCCCCTTAACCTATGAACTTTGCTCCACATCGGGGAGTTGATGAGTTCGAATAAAAAGTCATCTGCATGTTTAATTGAATTCAAAAATGGTCGGAATGAACGCCTAAACAGCGACCCACAAACTAGAAGTACTATTTCTGAAAGCAGGCAATTAAACAATGTATAATGGGACACAAAAACATTTATCAATTATTTATATTAGTGTTGGCAGCAACGCTACTATTTTCGTGTCAAAAAGATGAATTTTTAGACACTCCTGAAGCGAAAACGCCTGAGAAACAGGTGCAGCATAAACAAATTACGCACCCTGACAAACTTATTGGCTTGGGAAAAAAATTGGAAAATCCTTATACTGTTAGCGTGATGAGAAAAGCCTATGATAACCTAAAAGCGAATGTAAAAACT
>JAURDG010000204.1 GCA_030828025.1 Flavobacteriaceae bacterium
ACATTGGTGTAGGCATTTATTTTGGTTTCGGAAATGCGTAACAATAAAGCGGGTATGCCCTCCGATAGCCCATTGACCCAGCCACCAACCGTGTTCAATGCATTATATGTACTATCGGAAAGATTTACTGTATATTTTTTGGATGTGTTGCCTGTTGTAGCCGTTTCGTCATCACTAGCGCAAGCCTCCAAAAAGCTAATGCCAAAAAAGGCAAATGCCACAGTTGGGCACACATCCTTTAAAAAGTCTCTTCTGTTTTTCATCTTTTTTATTTACAAGGTAACAAACTTATTTAAAAGTAGTTAAAATAGACATATATGTTTGAGTAGTGGAATTGTATAGGTTTGGTTTGGCATCAAAAAACTAATTTTAAACTTGATTAAAAAACAACAATCAGTTGGGCAGACACAAGCTGTTGATCACAAATGTTCACCTTATGAAGGTACGGAAAACCTATTCTTTTTTTTGTTTCGCTATTTTTTTTGGGATCGTTGCTCAGGCACAAAACCTTCCTGTAGATTTTGAGTCGAGTACCACCTGGACAGGTTTTGATGGCGGTGCCTTTTCAACAATCGATAACCCGCATCAAAATGCGCTTAACCAATCCAACAAGGTTGGGAGAATGATAAAGAATGCTGGAAAAAGCTGGGCGGGGGCGTATTATGACGTTCGAGAACCGATGGATTTTATAACGAACAACACCTTCTCCATAAAAGTATATGCGCATAAAAACAACGTCAAGCTCTTGCTCAAAGTTGAAAATAAGGCAAACGTTTCCATCAATTACGCTGTAGAAAAAACCATGACCAAAGCCAACGAATGGGAAACGCTCGTGTTTGACTTCTCACAAATCCCGTCAAACACCTACGACCGAATTACCTTAATTTTTGACAACGGTGTCGTGGGAAGTGGAGGGCTCAATTTTACCTATTATATTGATGATCTCACACTTTACAGAGAGGGAGATCCATTGCCAGAGTGTCCATCCAATCATACGGGAAACGCTCCCAGTACTTCACAATATGAGCTTGTTTGGGCAGATGAGTTTGATCAAGATGGAATACTTTGTCATAAAAACTGGACCTATGACTTAGGCACAGGCTCACAAGGTTGGGGAAATTTTGAAGCGCAATCGTACACCAACAACTTGGAAAATGTCTATGTGGAAAATGGCATATTAAATATTGTTGCCATAAAAAACGGAAACGCCTATACTTCTGCCCGTATAAAAACACAACAACTTTTTTCGTTACAATATGGAAAAATAGAAATTCGTGCCAAATTGCCCTCTACTACCGGCACCTGGCCAGCTGTTTGGTTGTTGGGCGCAAACAATCCCGAAGTTGGTTGGCCCGCTTGTGGCGAAATAGACATTGTCGAGCAGTTTCAAGATAAGTCGGTAAATATTTCTACCGCCCACTGGCAGCATGATGGATCACATGCTTCCTACGGCTTAGAAGCCAATATTCCCAATCCAGCAGGCTTCAACACCTATTCGTTGGAGTGGACACCAAATTCATTAGTCACAAAAATTAACGGCACTTGGTCTTGGGAAATGACGATTACTGACATCGCGGCGTTTCACAACGACTTTTTTATCATTATGAACCTTGCATTAGGTGGCAACAAGGGTGCTGGCACCATTGACCCGACTTTTTCGCAAGACGCACTAGAAATTGACTACATCCGTGTTTATAAAAACAACCAGGGCAGCTTTACGCTCTCCCATAAAGACTTTTTGCCCAAACAGATTTCAGTTGTTCCAAACCGAATGGGTTGGTTGATATCAAGCCCAAATAAGCCCATCAACAGGATAAATTTGTATAACCTAAATGGTCAACTGGTTGGTGCGTATCAGCCTAATACAGATAAATATACAATTGAAAATAAGCAGCTTACAAATAATATTAACTTTGTTGAGTTGTTTTATGGACATCAACGAACTGTCGTTAAACTATATAAATCCAATTAAATGTCACGAAAAATCAATTATCCACTTTTTTTATTGTTCATACTTCTTTTGGGCTGTTCCAGCAAGAGCAATGAACCAGAAGAAACAACACCAGAAGTCGATCCACCTGCGGTGGTAACCATTTCCCAAAAAAAATTATATGTTGACGGAAACAGCTATTACATTAAAGGGATATGTTATGGACGCAATGGTTACTTTAACTATCAGCAAGACATTCCCTTGATGCAAGAGGCCAATATCAATACCATACGTGTGTATGCACCCATTACGGACAGGGCAGAATTGGATGCTTTTCACAAAGCGGGTATTAAAATCATCATGCAAGTTGACTATAATGGCAATTACGAAGCCTATGTTCGGGATTACATGATGCATCCGTCTATATTGATGTGGGAAGTAGGAAATGAAAACAATTACCACCCCGATTGGTTTGGTGGAAACCTAAACAACTGGTACCGCATATTGGAAGAGGTTGCGGGAAAAATTAAAGCAATAGACACCAACCACCCCGTGGCAACAGCACATGGTGAAGTGCCTAGTGCTATTGCACTTAACAGTTGCCCAAGCGTTGATATTTGGGGCATGAATTTATACCGTTGGGATAATGATGTACCTGCGATTGAAGAATTTGTTGCTCTTTCAGATAAGCCACTATACATTTCTGAGGCTGGCGCAGATAGTTACGATACCCGCGAAAATGCTGAACGACAAG
>JAURDG010000113.1 GCA_030828025.1 Flavobacteriaceae bacterium
AAAAAAACAAAAACCATCGGAGTAATTATTCCCGAAGTGGTACATCATTTTTTTGCTATGGTCGTTCAGGGTGTAGAGCAAGTCGCCATGGAACGAGGATATAATGTACTTATATCATTATCGAATGAGTCTTTTGAAAAAGAGGTTATCAACATGGAAACCTTTGCTGATAGTCTTATCGGCGGATTTATCATGTCTTTATCTAAGGAAACCCTAAAAAAACAAGACTATCATCATATTCAAGAAACTATAGAACAGGGGATGCCCGTTGTGCTTTTTGACCGAACAGCACCCGAAGTCAACTGTGACCAAGTGGTGGTAAACGATGAGCAAGGCGCGGTGTTGGCTACACAACACCTTTTGGAGCAAGGGCGAAAAAACATTCTACTAGTTACAACAGAGGATTACGTTAGTGTGGGCAGATTGAGAACACAAGGCTATCTGAAAGCATTGCGCAGCGCTGGCATCTCACCAGCACCTGACCTAATCATTAAAACTGAAGACAGTAAACGTTCCGATATCATCTTACCAACTTTAGAGGAAGAATTGCGTACTGCCCTTCAAAACAATCCAGCTATTGATGCGATTTTTACCGTAAATGAAATTTATGCCGCAGCTGCCATGCGGGTGATTCGTACCTTTGGCTTTCACATTCCAAACGATATTGCGGTAATTTGTTTTACGGATGGCGTGATTTCCAAATATGCAACACCGCCCTTAAGCACAGTCAGTCAGCATGGCACGCAAATCGGCATTGAAGCCGCTAACTTGCTCATTGACAGGATTGAACAAAAAGAAATTTCACCTAACTACATCACAAAAGTGATTCCTTGTGAAATTGTTCGTCGTGATTCAACATAAATTTTTATATTAGCCCCATCAAAACAAGCACACTTCTTCATTTTTTGTTTTGATGTTTTTTTGTTGCTTGCGCAACATTCACGTTTTTAGAGACGCATCATTACATTATAATTGTATTTCATAAGTACGCTTTTACGCTTTTTTTTCATGGCGTTAGGCTGTAGTAATATGTAAGAGATGAAGAAACCGATGTTAAAATTCTGGGACATCTGGAACATGAGTTTCGGGTTTTTGGGTATTCAATTTGGGTTTGCCCTTCAAGGCGGATTTATGTCGCGTATTTTCCAAACCTTAGGCGCTACCAAAGAGGACATTCCATTGTTGTGGATTGCCGCTCCGCTCACTGGATTGATTGTACAACCCATCATTGGCTATTTGAGTGATAGAACATGGCACCCTAAATTTGGTCGAAGAAGACCTTTCTTTTTAATTGGCGCTGTATTAAGCTCGATAACCTTATTTTTTGTGCCACACTCGCCAGTACTTTGGGTAGCCGTAGGCTGTTTGTGGATTCTAGACGCTTCCATAAACATCAGTATGGAACCCTTTCGGGCACTTGTTGCCGATAAACTGCCAGATCAGCAACGCTCCTACGGATTTGTAGTACAGACACTCATCATCGGAATTGGTACGTGGGTAGCTAGTAATTTACCGTGGGCGGTTTCGGAGTTGGGAGTTAGTGATGCTGCTGCGCCTGGTGTCATCCCCATGAGCGTAAAAGTTGCCTTTTCTATTGGTGCTTTTGTGTTTTTAGCGAGCATACTCTACACTGTTTTTACTACCAAAGAATATCCCCCCGAAGACCTTAATGCATTCAAAAAAATGAAAAGTGAAGGGAGCATGCTTTTAGAAGTTTTTGGGTATATCCGCACCATGCCCAAAACCATGCTTAAATTAGGCGTTATTCAATTTTTTAGTTGGTTTGCCTTCTTTGCCATGTGGAGTTTGGCAAATCCTGCACTCACCGAACACGTCTTTAACGCACCAGCTCCCTTAGAGGGGCAGTTTAATTTCTGGAACCCATCAGATGAAGCTCAATTTCAAATAGAAAATACGGCATTTCAAAAGGCATCAAACCTTGTGGGGTCTAGTATGGGTGTTTATGGGTTGTCGTCCATGGCGTTTGCACTATTACTGAGTTTTTACACCTCACGACGAACCATTAACCGCAAGCTAATCCACATGGGGTCGCTGTTTATCGGCGGATTTGGCTTTACTGCCATGTATCTATTTCCCGCTCCAGAGCTGCTAAAATTTTGGTTTGCGTGTGTGGGCATTGCTTGGGGCAGTATTTTGTCTATGCCCTATGCGATGCTATCGACTGTTGTGGACCCAGAAAAAATGGGAATCAGCATGGGAGTTTTCAATATGTTTATTGTGATCCCTCAAATTGTAGCTGCATTAAACGGTGTCAACCTTGCCGCTGGCTTATTGGGCGAGCAAGCCATTTTTGCCTTGGTGGTGGCGGGAATCTCACTTCTTATTTCTGGTCTTTGTAATTTACTGATAACAGAGAAAAATGCCATTAGATATCATGCATAAAATTGAAGGAGTCATATTTGATTTGGATGGCGTAATTGTAGATACAGCACAATTCCATTATGCCGCATGGAAAAAGCTAGCCAAAGAATGGGGATATGCTTTATCATTAGAAAATAACGAGCAGTTGAAGGGTGTGAGCAGAATGGATTCGGTCAGAAAAATTGCACATTGGGCGGGTGTACATCCCACCGAAGAAAAGCTCGCCCAAGTCGCAAAACAAAAAAACGATACATACCTAAAGCTTTGTGGTCAATTGACACCAGATTATTTGTTGCCAGGTATTGCTGATTTACTTGCGCAATTAAAAGCCAACAAGGTTCGTATTGCCTTAGGCTCTGCAAGCAAAAACGCCCATTTTGTCCTTAAAAAGCTGGGGTTATCCACTGTTTTTGATGTGGTTGTCGATGGAAATAGCGTCATACACTCCAAACCAAATCCAGAAGTGTTTTTAAAGGCAGCTCGTTTAATGAAGGTACTGCCTCAAAATTGTGTCGTTATTGAAGACGCACCCGCAGGAATAGAAGCTGCTTTGGCTGCAGGAATGCATGCAGTAGGGCTTGGCAATCCAAACGAACTTTACAAAGCCCATGTAGTACTGCCAAATGCAACAAATTTAACCATGAAACAACTAAACATTATCAAGGGAGTAGCATGAACAACAATTATATAACAGCTGATCCGTGGAGCATTGTAGAAGATTCCTTTAGGCCAGAAAAAGTGGAAGCCGCCGAAAGCATCTTTAGTCTCGGGAATGGTGCCATGGGACAGCGGGCTAATTTTGAAGAACAATATACAGGAAGCACCTTTCAAGGAAGCTATGCAGCAGGCATTTATTATCCTGACAAAACCAAAGTAGGCTGGTGGAAGAATGGCTACCCCGAATATTTTGCCAAAGTACTTAATGCGCCCAATTGGATTGGTATTGACGTGCGCTGCAATGGCTTGGCTGTTGACCTGAACACCGCCACCATACATAGTTTCAAAAGGGTTCTTGATATGCAATGCGGCGTATATACCCGCGAAGTGTTATTAACCACGCCAGATGGTGTAAAGCTAAAAATTCACGCCACTCGTTTTTTGGCGATGTTTCAAGATGAGCTTGGCTGCATAAAATATAAGGTACAACTTTTTGACCAAGCGGCGGACATATCCATTCGTCCCTACATCGATGGATATGTAAAAAATAAGGACACCAACTGGGATGACCCTTTTTGGGAGTTCAAGGAGCAGCAATGCGCTACTAATTTTGCCATGTTGCAGGCCACAACTCGTAAATCTAATTTTGATGTGGTTACCTATCAGGCGGTATCCTTCGTCATAGACGGGCAACAAATTACAGACTATTCGTGTACGCAAAAAGACGGCTATATCGCCTTTTCTTTTGATGGAAAGCTATTGCCTCATCAAGAGGTGGTTGTGGAAAAAATGGGCGGGTACTGCTCCTCGCTGCAACAACCTGTAGCACATATTGCGGCACATGTCCAAAAAATCGGCATGGATGCACTAGCAAAAGGTTTTGATGCCCTTCTCGAGTTGCAAAAAGATTACTGGAAAGACGTTTGGAAAATGGCAGACATATCCATTGAAGGCGATATCAAGGCACAACAAGGGATTCGCTTCAATATTTTCCAACTGAATCAAACATACACGGGTAAAAATCCATTGCTCAATATTGGTCCTAAAGGATTTACTGGGGAGAAGTACGGAGGTAGCACCTATTGGGATACCGAAGCCTATTGTTTCCCATTTTATATGGCAACAAAAAATGATACCGTTGCCGAAAATCTGTTAAACTATCGCTACAAGCATCTAGAAAAAGCCATAGAAAACGCCAATAAATTAGGATTTAATAGCGGTGCTGCACTCTATCCCATGGTTACCATGAATGGAGAAGAATGCCACAATGAATGGGAAATTACCTTTGAAGAAATACATCGAAATGCTGCCATTGCCTATGCCATATATCGTTATGAATGTTATTCTGGTAAAAAAGAATATGTCGAAAATAAGGGCATAGATGTGTTGGTGGGAATTGCACGCTTTTGGGCACAACGCATGACGTTTTCTGCAGAAAAAAACAAATATGTGATCTTGGGCGTAACCGGTCCCAACGAATACGAAAACAACGTAAACAACAATTGGTATACCAATTATGCCGCCAAATGGTGCTTAGAATACACCATTTCTAGGTTGACCCGAATTTCAAATGAAAACCAAAAGAAGTACGCCGCTAGTGTACAGCGGCTTTCCTTGACCCAACACGAGGTAATGTTGTGGAAAGAAAAGGCAGCGCAAATCTATTTGCCGTACGACGCCAAACACGATGTTTATCTTCAGCAGGATGGTTTTTTGGATAAGGAATTGACGGACACCCAAGCTATTCCCCAAAGCGAACGCCCAATCAACCAGCATTGGTCTTGGGATAGAATTTTACGCTCGCCCTATATCAAGCAGGCAGATGTCTTACAAGGATTCTATTTTTTTGAAGATGACTTTTCTAACGAACAGCTCCAAAAGAATTTTGACTTC
>JAURDG010000165.1 GCA_030828025.1 Flavobacteriaceae bacterium
GCTTATAAGGCTTATGATATTCATACTACCTATACTTCTGGGACAAAACGAGTGCCTTTGCAGCCCAAGACACGTTGGTTTGCGTTTATGGGATTTGAAACCGATAAGAAGGGACAGGGGCAGTGGCGTGCCGATGTTACCTTTCATCGGGTAGGACAGCAGCGGCTGGTGGCTTCTAATTTGGCGGCAACTTCATATACCGCAGGATTTTCATTGCTTAGCACTCAAGCTACACGCCAGTTTTCGGAAAAGTTTTCGGTGTATGTAGGTGGCGAAAACCTACTGAATGTAAAGCAAGCCAATGCGATTTTGGACGCTTCCAATCCGTTTGGCGCAAATTTTGATACCAGTCAAGTGTATTCCCCAGTGTTTGGCAGGATGTTTTATGCGGGATTCCGCTTTAATTTATAAATTTGACTACGATGAAAATACTAATCATGCTGTTTTTTGCTACTGCTGCAGTAGCACAAACACAACAAGCAACCCTTGATGTTCGTGGCAATTGTGGGATGTGCAAGGCAAGAATTGAAAAAGCTGCCCTGCAAGTAAAAGGAGTGAAATATGCTGTTTGGACCGCTGAAAATGAACAGCTCAAGGTAATCTTCAATGCAAAAAAAACGGCTGTTGACAGCATAGCTGCTGGCATTTCTGCAGTTGGCCATGAGGCAAATGGCATCGCAGTAAAAGAGGAAGTGTATGCTGATTTGCCGATGTGTTGTCAGTACAAAGATGAAGCGACAAAGGCAATGCACGATCAGTAGCTAAGTACTTTTTTCCGAATGATGAATCAAAACCCACAGCCTTCGTTGTGGGTTTTTTTCTGCAAAGAAAAAAGGAATTTTGCTCCAATATTCTTCTTTAGGCATTTTGCAAATGCCCAAGTCTAAAAAACAAAAAACCGTTCAAGAAAACTTGACGGTTTTTTTATGTTCTCAAGCCTAGTCGCTTGAAAGCGGAGAAAGAGGGATTCGAACCCCCGGAGGTGTGACCCTCAACGGTTTTCAAGACCGCCGCATTCGACCACTCTGCCATTTCTCCAATGGCTGCAAATATAATCCCTTTTTTTGGTTCTAAAAACGATTTTTAGCATCACTATTTGGCTACTTTTGTCCTCATGGATTTTCCGTTCGATTTACTTTTGCTCGTTGGTGCGGGACTTTTTGCTGGCTTTATCAACACCATGGCGGGTGGTGGCTCGCTGCTTACATTGCCCTTACTCATTTTTTTGGGGCTTCCTGCTGCCACAGCCAACGGAACAAATCGTGTAGCCATCTTGGTTGCTACTGGTTCGGCGGCTATGGGCTTTCGCTCCAAAAAAGTGAGCAGTTTTCCTTTTAGTCTGTATTTGGGCGTTGCCGCTTTATTTGGCGCTCTCTTGGGTGCCCGTATTGCCATTGATATTGACGGGGCGTTGTTTAACCGAATTTTGGCAGTCATCATGTTGGTCGTGGTGTTTCTTATGGTATTTAAGCCCAACTACCAAACGTTGTTACGTACACCCAAAACATCTGGAAAAACACTTGTTTGGTCAATGATTGCATTCTTTTTTATTGGTATTTACGGCGGATTTATCAATGCAGGCATCGGCTTTATTATGATGTTGTTTATGAACTACGTTAATCAAATGGACTTGGTACGTGTTAATGCGACTAAAGTTGTCGTTGCTTTTATTTATACTACGGGTGCCTTAGCTACTTTTGCATTCAGCGGTCATATTGACTGGATATATGGCATTGCCTTGGCTTCTGGAAACGCTGCAGGTGCTTTTTTTGCCTCTCGATATTCCGTGCGAAAAGGAGAAGGGGTCATCAAAACCGTAATGATTGTTATGGTTGTTGCCATGTCCATTAAGCTGTGGTTCTTTTAATTTTTTGTGTGTAACAAATCAAGGGCGTATTCGTTAATCATTTGAACCGATAAATAACAAACCAAATCATCATGAATGCCTCATCCAATTTTTTAGCTACACTATTGTTTTTTTTTGTGTGTGTTTCTTTTGCACAACCTCCTTCCTTACAACGGACTGGAACCATTTCTGGGACTGTAGTTGATGGGGCGCTAAATCAAGCACTACCTTATGTTACCATACTCGTTCTTGATCATGACGGTAAAACCCTGTTGGGTGGAATTACAGATGAAGCAGGAGATTTTAAGCTCGAAAACGTACCTGTCGGCACCCATACCTTGAGTGTGCAATATATTGGATACCAGACCATTTCGCAGCGTGTTACCATTGGCACACAATCCTACAAGTTTAATTTGGGAAAACTTAGCTTGCAGGAAAGCTCAACAGAATTGGATGAGGTAGAAGTCATTGGTGAAGTTTCCACGATTGAGCAGAAAGTTGATCGAAAAGTGATCACGATTGGAAAAGATTTAGCAGCTGTTGGAACGGCTTCCGAACTTTTGGTAGGCATCCCTTCAATAAACGTTGACCCTCAGAGTGGTGCCATTAGTCTTCGTGGAAACGAGAACGTACCTGTCATGGTAGATGGAAAGTTATCAAATATCCCTGCGGCGCAATTGCTCAAGCAAATTCCCTCTTCGGCGATTAAAGCGGTGGAACTCATTACCAATCCATCGGCTAAATACAATCCAGATGGAATGACCGGCATCATTAATATTGTACTGCACAAAAATCAACTTGTCGGATTTAATGGTTCATTAAACACCAATTGGAGTAAAGAAATTAACTCAAAATTTAACAATGGCCTAAACCTAAATTACCGTACAGGAAAATTCAATATCTACTCTAATTATAATAACAATATATCTAAGAATGCCAATCGTGGGCATATCGAACGTGCACAAAATCTTTCAGAACAGTTTTTTAGGTTTAATGATGAGCGCGAATCACATATCATAAAAGTTGGATTGGATGTGTATCTGAATGACAAGAACACCTTGTCGCTGTTTACCAGTCATAATCCCGCCGAGGGAAGTACTTTAGGCTCGACCAAAACATTCTTTGAAAACGACCCATCGCTCAATGATTTTCAGATTTTTGATGCCCAAGGACAAAATCTTTCGACACAATACAACCTCAACTATAAACACGATTTTAGCAAAGAAGGAAGCAACATAGAGCTCGAAATTGACCACAATATATTAGATGATGACACACCTGTTTCGTTTAGGTTTCCTGAAGCGTCATTAAAAGATTACGAGGACAAAAATGACACGGATAGAAAGCGAACAACAGTTAATTTGGACTATGTAAATCCACTAACAGAAAACAGCAAGCTAGAATTGGGCGCAGAAGCACGCTTATTTAACACTTTTATTTTATTCTCATCAACAGGCGAATCCATCGACAGCAAAGGGAATTTAGGACCCGCTCCCGACACCGAATTTGATTATACCAGAGATATTTATTCGCTCTATGCCACCTATGGGCAAAATTTTGAAAAATGGACCTATCAAGTGGGTGTTCGGGCAGAAACAGTTGATGTTACTGCCATTGCTAACGAAACCATAGTACTTGGCGATGTCAAAAATATAACGGAAACACCATTTACAAACTCCTACACC
>JAURDG010000228.1 GCA_030828025.1 Flavobacteriaceae bacterium
ACGAAAAAGCTGCCCTTTTGGAGCGCATACAACCGCAGTACATTATTTTGAAACCTAGCCTGTTGGGTGGCTTTGCTGCTTCAGAGGAATGGATTAGGCTGGCGAAAGAACGCAACATCGGCTGGTGGGTAACTAGCGCATTGGAAAGCAATATCGGACTAAATGCCATTGCGCAATGGACAGCGTCCCTGCAAACCACTACACCGCAAGGACTAGGCACTGGAAGTTTGTTTACGAACAATATTGATAGTCCATTAGTCGTGTCAAAAGGGGTTTTACGCTACGACACAAACTTAACTTGGGACTATATCTTTGATTTTTAAGATGGAACTGCACCCAAAATTTCGGCTTAACGGAACGGCATACAGCACCAAAAACCTATTGACGGTGGCACAAACATGGTCGAAGGAAGCCGATGCAGAACAAAAAAAATTAGGCGCCTTTTTGCTGGATTGGTTGAGCGATATCCCAACGATACAGGTGCAAACTTCAGGCTCTACGGGAACACCAAAAACCATGGAAATGCCTAAAGCAGCCATGCGTGCCTCGGCGGAACGTACGGCTGCTTTTTTTTCATTGTCGCCTGGTGATACGGCCTTGTTGTGTTTACCACTCGACTACATTGCTGGAAAAATGATGCTGGTGCGCGCCATGGTATTGGGGCTTTCATTGGATATGATACCACCCAAGACCAAACTTTCTTTGGGAACCAAGACCTATGACTTTGGTGCGCTTATTCCTTTGCAGGCGCAACATAACCTAGAGCAACTGCATCAGATAAAAACGCTGTTGATTGGTGGTGCGCCCATCAACACTTCGTTGAGAAAAGAGTTGGCAACCATTCATAACAACTGCGTAGAAACCTACGGCATGACCGAAACCTTGACCCATGTGGCTACACGTCCTGTAACCTACCCAGCAACAAGTTTTAAGGTCATGCCCGACGTCCGTTGCGACGTGGATGACGAAAACTGTTTAACGCTCATGGTGCCTTACATATCCAACGATATCATGCGTACGAACGATGTGGTGGAGCTAATCGATAAAACTTCATTTCGCTTGTTGGGCAGGCGTGATTTTGTAATCAATTCTGGAGGTAAAAAGATATACCCAGAGCAGCTAGAAGAAACACTCGCCGAAGTCTTGGATGGGCCCTTCTTTTTTTGCGGTTTTCCGGATGAAACTCTAGGAGAAAAATTAGTCTTGTTGGTGGAAGCAGACACTACCGAAAAGGCACGGATACAGCAATTGGTCACCAAGGTCTTTGAGGCAGACAAGCACCATATACCCAAAGCGGTTTTTTGCCTCGAAACGTTTGTCTATACACCCTCGGGAAAGCTGGACAGAAAAGGGACAAAGGCAGTGGTGAAAGGCAGTTAGGCAATAGTTAAAAGTTAATGGTTAATAGGCAGTAGTGCAGATTTTTAGCTGATGTTATGCTGCCTTGAATTTTTGGTTCGTTTTGTTTCAAGACAAAATGAATAGTAGAACAAGCATTCATTTTCTAGATGAAACAAATACCACAAATCTTGACATTTGAGGGTTTATTTTATATTTACAAAAACCTACTGTTATGGAAGTTGTTTGGTCTAGAGTTGCCAAAGAGAACATTGGTACATTAATAAAGTACCTCATGGAACATTATGGCAGAAAAGTAACCGCCGAATGCTTAACAAAATTGCTCTCAGCCGTAAACACAATCGCACAACATCCCGAAATTGGAAAACGTATTGGAACAGACAGGCGCGCCTTTGTTGTAGCTAAGCAAATATCCATACACTATCGTGTTACTTCACGAATAGAAATCATTATGCTTTGGGACAATAGACAAATGCCTAATTAGGTTTTTCATTTCCCAACGATATAAGCTCATTTTTTATAAGCTCTTTTACTTTTTCGTGAGGTATTGTTCTTCCAGCGTCTAAGTCGGCTAACCCTCTCTTAAGTTCCTGTTCAAACTCCCATCGGTAGTACGCTTTTGGGTTTACGAGCTCAACGATTTTCAATAACTCTTCAGGGGTAAATTTGGCAGTACTCAACTTGCGGTAATAGGTGCTAGGTGTAAGCTTTAATGCCTCCATAAAATAAGAGGCTTTATACTTACTCGTTGCCATAATTTGTGGCATTTCTTGCTGCAATTTCTGAAATTCAAGAATAGTTTCTACCATTTTTCAGCATATTTTATTCTGTTTATACAACAAATATAGGTATTATTATGGGAATTATAAGAGGTTGCCATCAGGGGCAGTAGTTAAAAGTTAATCGTTAATAGGCAGTAGGCAGTAGTGCAGATTTTTAGCTGTTGGTATGCTGCCTTGAATTTTTGG
>JAURDG010000230.1 GCA_030828025.1 Flavobacteriaceae bacterium
CAGATATTATTGAAGTCAAATACGACACCGAGCGTGTTGGTCCTATTCGAAAAACGATTACAGTAGCCTCTAACGCCTCTAACGCTATGGTTGCGCTCAAAATAAAGGGAGAGGTTGTTGATCCTGCAAAAGAAGAATAAAATCCTGACGAATAGGTCGCTAGGACACACACATTTTTTTGCATCTTTGCAGGCAAATCGAATGCATGCCTGAAATTTCTCGAAAAGGAGCTAATCTGCCCACATCGCCTATTAGAAAACTTGCGCATCAGGCGACGTTAGCCAAAGAGCGGGGTATTGATATATATCACCTTAACATAGGGCAGCCAGACTTGCCGAGTCCTAATAGCGCATTAGAAGCAATCAAAACCTACAAAGAAAAGGTAATCGCTTACGGACCATCTGAAGGAACAAAATCGTTTCGGGAAAAGCTGACCAACTACTACAAGCGGAATAATATACACATCCAGCCAACGGATATTTTGGTGACTACTGGCGCTAGCGAAGCCATCATCATGGCACTTGATTGCATCACTAACGAGGGCGATGAGTTGATTATTCCTGAACCGTTTTATGCCAATTATGAAACATTTGCTGCAGCCTGTGGCGTGAAGGTGGTTGGTATTCCAGCTTCGTTTGAATCACAGTTTTCACTCCCTTACATTAACACGATTGAAGCTGCCATTAACAGTAGAACACGAGCCTTATTTATTTGCAACCCTAATAATCCGTCGGGTTATGTCTATAGCAAAGAGGAGCTTTTAGCTTTGGCGAAACTGGCAATAAAGCACGACATCTTTTTTATTGTTGATGAAGTTTACCGTGAGTTTTTATACGACGGTGCTACACACACTTCGGTCTTAGAACTTGAAGGAGTATCGGAGCACGCTATCCTTATAGATTCGATGTCAAAGCGGTATAGCATGTGTGGCGCACGTATTGGCTGTCTGATTACGAAGAATAAAGAAGTCATTGCTGCTGCTTTAAAATTTGCGCAATCTAGGCTATGCCCGCCTACTATTGCCTTACACGCCTGTGAAGCAGCCATTGATGAACCAGCAGCTTATCTAGAAAATGCCATTGCAGCGTACAAACTTCGCCGAGAGACGGCTATAGATTGTTTGCGGAAAATACCCAATGTTGAATTGGCGGTACCCAAAGGTGCGTTCTATTGTTTGGTTCGACTTCCTGTTTCCGATAGTGATCACTTTGCCAAGTGGATGTTGGAATCTTTTGAAGACAACAAAGAAACACTAATGGTGGCACCTGCAAATGGCTTTTTTTCTGGCGACAAAACTGGTAAGGACATGATTCGGATTGCATTTGTTTTGGAAACAAAAAAGCTCGTACGCGCAATCGAGTTGCTCAAACTTGCACTAGATCAGTATCCGAATAAGCTTGCATGATTATACAAAAAAACATATCCTTAAAACCGCACAATACCTTTGGCCTTTCGGTTCACACGCCTTTATACGCAGAAGTTACCACCAGTCTTGAATTGCAAGAAATATTAAACGACAAGCGTTTTAAAGATGCCTTGATACTTGGCGGCGGAAGTAATGTGCTGTTTTTGGGTGATTTAGCTAGACCTGTCATCAAAATCGCCATTAAAGGCATTCGGATAGTTGAAGAAAATGACGACATCGCCATAGTGTCGGCAGGTGCTGGCGTGCTGTGGCACGACCTCGTCATGTGGTGTGTTGCCAATAACCTCGGAGGAATAGAAAATCTGAGCCTTATTCCTGGCTTGGTAGGTGCCGCACCTATCCAGAATATCGGTGCTTACGGCGTTGAACTTGCCGATGTATTCCAACATGTTATAGGCATTAGTCGTACCGATGGAGCATCCAAAATTTTTACTGCTGATGATTGTGCGTTTGACTATCGAGATTCTGTATTTAAAAACGAATTAAAAGACCAGTTTGTCTTGACTACTTTACGCATATCACTTACCAAAAAAAATCATGTGCTGCAGCTGGATTATGGTGCGCTTGCTGAACAACTTGACCATAATAAGGTAAGCGACCCAAACCTCGAAGATGTGGCAAGAGCTGTAACACAAATCCGAAGAAGTAAGCTGCCCAATCCCGAAAAACTTGGCAACGCCGGAAGTTTTTTTAAAAATCCTGTAGTTGGCATGGAAAAAGTTCAGGAGTTGTTGTCAACCTACCCCAACATGCCAAGATACCCCATAGACAATCATTTTAGTAAAATCCCTGCAGGCTGGCTCATTGA
>JAURDG010000238.1 GCA_030828025.1 Flavobacteriaceae bacterium
AAAAACCCCTACCCTAATTCCGCTGCAGACATCATTTGTATGTAAAAATACAAAACAAAAAGCAGTCAAGTGAGGAATAGGGTGCTTTAATAAAAAATAAATTTTATGAAGTTGACTCTATTTTAACGTTAGTTTTGGTTGTTGGCGTTGTAGCAGGTAAGTCTAGATTACCT
Organism: Flavobacteriaceae bacterium; assembly: GCA_030828025.1. Classification (GTDB taxonomy): domain Bacteria; phylum Bacteroidota; class Bacteroidia; order Flavobacteriales; family Flavobacteriaceae; genus UBA7446. The sequence goes on from JAURDG010000238.1 coordinate 174, forward strand.
TATTCTTTAATTAGCTTCATTTGGTAGGCAACTTTTTCATCATCATTAAGTATAAGTAACGTATAAAATCCAGCAGCTAATGAAACCAGTTCTATTTGGCTGTTTTTATGTGCTAATATCCCCTGCTTTACCAATTTTCCAGAGCTGTTAAATAATCGAAAGGAATAACTATTCGTTGGGCTTTGGATGTGTAAGGAAGTTTTAACAGGGTTGGGATAAACAATAATTGATTCAGCCTGAGCGTTTGAAACAGATAGCAGAATAGGCGATTGATACCCATAATAAAAATGAGAAGAAGGTACAGACGAAATAGGTTGACCTACTGTTTGCCGAATTTTGGTTGAATGAGTACTTCCAGTGGTATTAATCGATGAACGCATTAATGTTTGTGCATGCAAAGTGCCGACAAAAAGAACTAAATTGCAAAAGAAAACAAGTTTCATCGTGATTTTTTTTAAAAGTAATACGATTATTCAAATTTTAAATGGTTTTATACTTTTTTTTATATCCACTTGTGCATACGCACAGAGTATAAATGTCGAAATTGGACAGACTACAGCTGCTTACACACACAAAACACAAGTGCCAAAAGTCAAGTTCTTTCCAGTACAAGGACAAGCATTTCGAGTTGCCTATGCACAGGAGTTTTTAAGAAATCAAGAGCTTAATATTGGTGTCTCTTTAGAGCAAGCAAACAGTTTGGGTAGCGTCATTGACTCCGAACTTGTATATGAAACCCAGTTTTTAGGTGTTTTTGGTAAATTTGACATTAATATTTTCAATGTGATTAACAGAAAGTATTGCTCATCTTGTACCGATATTCAATTTTTTGCCACTTTAGGTGGACAGCTCTCCACTTTGGTCGGAGGTACCCAAAAAACAAATGAAGTTACTATAGCCTAAAGGGTGTAGAAGACTTCAAGGGCCTATGGGTGGCACCTTTGGCGGGTGTTAAAGTCAAATTTGATGCTGCTGATTTCATTAGTATTTATGGGCTATACGAGTTTATGCCCATGTTTAACATTACAGACAACCAAGAACGGTTTCGTATAAATCAAGGTATAATCTCATTTGGACTTAGGTTATGGCTATAAAACAAATTGCTTATTCGCTAATTTTTTGCTTGGCATGTAGTTTTGGCTTTGCCCAACGCGGTATTTCTTATCAAGGTGTTATACTATACCCAACGGTTGAGATTCCTGGTGTTGATTCTAGTGTTACACCCTACTCAGAACGCGATGTGTGTATGAGGTTTAGTATTTATGACGAAAATAATGTACTGGAATATATCGAAACACATACCACCACAACGGATTATTACGGACAAGTAAACTTAGTCATTGGACGAGGAGACAACCCTTCTCCTGCCAGTAGATTGGATGGTTTACGCTGGGATGGTACAGCTAAATTTTTAAAAGTAGATTTGGATTACGATGCTGCTTGTATCAACTGGACGGATGTTTCCTATGATGAGCTTCACTATGTACCCTTTGCTTTTTATGCCCTTAATGCTGATGGTGTTGGAACCGATAACCAAAACCTTACGGGTGCTACGCTCACAGGAACCAGTCTGCAAATTGATATTGAAAATGGAACATCTGCCACAGTCGATTTAGCTCCTTTACAAGTGGGAGCAGGAACCGATGACCAAAACCTCACAGGGGCAACACTCACAGGAACCAGCCTGCAAATTGATATTGAAGACGGAAACTCCGCAACCGTTGACTTGGCAGCACTAAATACCGATGACCAAAACCTAACAGGGGCAACACTCACAGGTACCAGCCTGCAAATTGATATTGAAGACGGAAACTCCGCAACCGTTGACTTGGCAGCACTAGTAGATGATGCTGACGCTGTAATAGGTAATGAGTATAACATAAGCTTTGTTGTTGATAATACAGCAGGG
>JAURDG010000145.1 GCA_030828025.1 Flavobacteriaceae bacterium
AACCGTTGAAGAAGCGGCCAGATTAGGCATTAAACACCTAACACTCTATGCCTTTTCCACCGAAAACTGGAATCGGCCTAAAAAAGAAGTAAATACCCTAATGCGCCTTTTGGTAAACAGTTTGCGCCGCGAATTGAAAAGTATGACAAAAAATAATATTCGCCTCAATGCCATTGGCTCATTGAAGCAATTACCCAAAAATGTACAGAAAGAATTGCATGAGGTTATTGACAAAACGAGAACAAATACAGGCGTAAATATAACCTTGGCACTTAGCTATGGAGCCCGAGAAGAAATAAAGCAAGCCGTTGTTGAAATAAGTCAAAAAGTTAAAAATAATATAATTCAGGTCAAAAGTATTGATGAAACCATAATTAATGAGCATCTTTACACCCAACATCTACCCGATGTAGATTTGCTCATACGCACAAGTGGTGAGGTGAGAATAAGTAATTTTTTGTTATGGCAAATTGCATATGCTGAACTATATTTTACAGATGAATTGTGGCCTGAGTTCAACGAACAGTCGTTGCATAAAGCAATCAAAAGCTACCAAAAAAGAGAACGGAGATTTGGAAAAACAAGCGAGCAACTTACGTAGTCACCTATTTTTTGTCTTTTTTTTATGTGCTGCACTATCCATTACTCATCTAGTGCATGCACAACAATCGGGCTTTGACAAAGGAAAAGAATACATCGTTGGCGAAATCACAGTTACTGGTGTAAAAAGCTTTAGTCCACAAACCGTAGTCGCTTACACAGGTTTGCAAAAAGGACAGCGCATCCAAATTCCAGGAGAAGAAATTAGTGCAACCATCAATAAGCTATGGAAACTTGAACTCTTTAGCGATATTGAATTCTTTATTACGCGCATTGATGGCGAAGTCGCCGACCTGGAATTATATATCGAAGAATTGCCCGCACTTTCCGACTATACCATCAAAGGAATTAAGAAAGGAAAGCTGCAATCCATAGTTGATGATACCGAAATAAAAAAAGGGAAAAAGCTGAGTAAAAACTTTTTAGCCACAACTAAAAATTACATCGAAAACAAATACAAAAAAGACGGCTTTCTCAACGCAAAAGTTACCATAGACACCAAGCCAGACACCACAGGTGTCAATACGCAAAAACTGTTGATTTCTCTCGATCGAGGCGATCGTGTAAAAGTGCACTCGGTGAATGTGGATGGAAATGAGATTTTCAAAGACAAAAAGCTACGGAAACAACTAAAAAATACACGCATTGAGTTTCCTGGTCGCTTTTGGAAACGCTCTAAATATATCGAAGCAGATTTTGAGGAAGACCTAAAAAGCTTGGTCGATTTTTATAAGGAAAAAGGATACCGTGATGCACGTATTGTTTCGGACACCATCAAAATTGATGACAATAAAATTGACGTAGATATTGCCATTCAAGAAGGGAATAAGTATTTCTTTGGCAATATTAATTTTATTGGAAATTCGGTTTATTCTGATCGACAACTAGCTCGTGTACTTGGATTGAAATCGGGAGACACCTACAACGGGGTACTTTTACGTAAGCGTATTGCGGACCAAACCAAACCCGATGGCGAAGACCTTACAAACCTCTATCAAAACAATGGTTATTTATTTTCAAGTATCAATCCCGTTGAGGTTAGCGCAGTAAATGACACCATCAATTTTGAAATTCGGATTACCGAAGGAAAGCCAGCCTACTTTAACCGAATTAGTGTCATCGGAAATGACAGAACCAACGACCACGTAATTTACAGAGAAATCCGTACCAGACCAGGAGAGCTATACAGCAAGGACAAGGTTGTGCGTTCTGTTCGCGAGCTGGGGCAGCTTGGTTTCTTCGACCCAGAACAAATATCACCCGACTTTAAAGATGTAGATCCCAATGCAGGTACGGTGGATATTGAATATGGCTTGGTCGAAAAAGGTGCCAGTCAGATTGAGCTTCAAGGAGGCTATGGCGGTGGTGGATTTATAGGTACACTCGGTTTGTCGTTCAACAACTTTTCGATGCGTAATATTTGGAATAAAGAGGAATACAAGCCAGTTCCTATGGGTGATGGTCAGCAACTGTCGCTTCGTTTGCAGGCAAGCCGGTTTTTTGAAACCTATAGCTTTTCCTTTGCCGAGCCATGGTTGGGCGGTAAGCAGCCTGTGCGCTTTTCTACCTCTATTTCCCAAACAACACAGTATCGCTACGACTACGTTACTGGATTAGCCAATAAAGATCAATATTTTAAAATTCGCGGTGTCAATTTTGGTTTGGCAAAAAGGCTCCAAGTTCCTGATGATTATTTTACCTTGTCGCAAACAATCGGCTACCAGTATTTTGACTTAAACAACTACTACACGGGCTTATTTACCTTTGGTGATGGGGTCTCCAATAATTTGTTTTATGCTGTTGCGCTAAACCGCAACAATACCTACACCAACCCCATTTTCCCATTGGGTGGTTCTACCTTTACGCTAGGCGCAAAATTTACCTTGCCCTATTCCTTGTTTAACAACATCGACTACGGAGATCTGGAAAATCAAGCCGCATATCAAGACGCTAGTGGAAATCCAGACCGTGCCAAAATTGATCAGGAAAAGTTTCGTTGGTTAGAGTATTACAAGCTAAACTTTGAAGGAACTTGGTACACTCGTCTTATCGACAAATTAGTGCTACGCACCCATGCAGAATTTGGCTTCTTAGGTGCCTATAACAACGAGAGAGGCGATATTCCTTTTGAGCGTTATTATTTAGGCGGCGACGGGCTGCAACAATACGCTATGGACGGTAGAGAAACCATTGCCCTTAGAGGTTATGAAAATCAGTCTTTATCAAGTAGAGATGGGTCAACGATTTACAATAAATTTTCGTTGGAATTGCGCTATCCAATTACCCTAAAACCAAGTGCCTCGATTTTTGCACTTAGTTTTTTAGAATCTGGAAATGGATACAACAATTTTCGGGAGTTTAATCCGTTTAACAGTAAACGTTCTGCTGGTTTTGGTATTCGGATATTTATGCCCGCATTTGGACTGTTAGGCATCGATTTTGGATATGGGTTTGACAGCACATTGGAAAACGACTTAAGCCCGCACGGATGGGAGACACATTTTATTATTGGGCAACAATTTTAATCGCATGAAAGAGCGTGAATTTTTTAGTGTTTTTATTTTTCTAGTACTCTCAAGTGGATTGTCTGCACAAAAAAATGTACGTATTGGTTTTTTGGACCTTGACCGAGTACTGGAAGCAAATCAAGATTATGCAAGTGCCAATCAAGAGCTTGAAACTAAAATTGGTGAATGGCGGGCTGAAATCGAGACCAGGCAAAAGGAAATAGATGAACGAAAAAAGGTGCTAGAGCTAGAGCGCCCTTTGCTTACCGAAGAAGTCGCAGAAGAACGCGCCGAAGACCTTGAATTTGAACAAGAAAAATTAAACCAATATAAAGAACAGCGTTTTGGCACCGAAGGCGATTGGATCCAGCAAAAGGTTTTATTAAGCCAACCTGCACAAGACGAAATACTCACAGCTATCAAAGAAGTTGCGGAAAATCGAAATTTAGATTACGTTTTTGACAGTACCGCTGATATTTTAGTATTGCATTCTGAAAAAAAATACGATATTAGCAACCTTGTTATAAAATACATCGCTATTGAAGACAAAAAAGAAGCGCTAGCGTACTTGGCGGAATCCAAAAAAGAAGAACGTCGTAACCAAAGCATACCTCAGCTAGAGGCTAAACGCAAGGCTTTAGAGGAGCGTAAGGCAGCACGTGAGCGGGCACTTCAAGAGCGGAAAGCAGCGCAAGAACGAAAGAAAAATAAAAATAATGCCGGTGAGTCAACTGATGAAGCACCAAAACTAACCGAAGAAGAAAAACAAGCGGCCCGAAAAGCCGAAATGGAACAAAACAAGAAAGCACGAGAAGAAGCACTTGAAAAACGGAGGAAAGAGCGTTTGGAAGAACTCGAGCGAAGAAAAAAAGAACTAGAAGAAAAG
>JAURDG010000163.1 GCA_030828025.1 Flavobacteriaceae bacterium
ATCATCGTGAAATAACCCGAAAAGCCTAGCCCGTGAATAATGCCAAAGAAAATAGTCAGGACAAAATAAGGCACAGATGTTTTTTGCGCCAAGCGCTTGTTCCAATACAGCGTATGTAATGCCGCCAACAAAATAGTAAGTGGAATTAAAAACTCTACCCAAGAAGACGAAAAACGGATAACACCAGCCGAAGCAGCCCAAAGCGATAGCGTATGCCCCAACGTAAATGCTGTTACCAGCAACAGCAGGGTGCGCAGTTGTTTATAGACATAAGGTAGGCTTATCGCCACCAAAAACAATAAGTGGTCGTATGCCTTTAAGTCTAAAATATGATCAAAACCCAAACGGAGGTAAAACAGAAAATCATTCATCATTAACTAAATCCACGTTCATTTTTAATGGCTTCATACGCTTCTTGAATGCGTTGAAACTTCTTTTTTGCCGCCTGTTCGGCAGCCTGTCCCAAGTTACGAACTTTATCGGGATGATGTTTTTTTACCAATGCGCGATACGCTTTTTTGATTTCGGCATCGCTTGCCGATTTGGAAACCTCCAAAATGGTGTACGCACTGTCGGTTTGGGCAACAAACATGGCTTTGATGCTGTTGTAATCTGCTGCGCCAATGCGCATGTAGCCCGCAATTTCTTGGAGTTTATCCAGCTCCGAGGGCGAAACCTTGCCGTCAGCATTGGCAATGCGAAACAAGAAGTCGAGCATTTGCAGCCGTGCCTCGTAACGGGTTCGAGCAACCAAAAACTGCCCGATTTCTAAAGCACTAATCCCCGATTTTTTAAACTCGGCATTGTATATGCGAAAAATTTCGTTGGCTCTGTCTTTGCCAAAAAACTGAACAAACTGCAAGCGGACATAGTCCAATTCGGATTTTGAAGCTTTGCCATCAGCTTTAATGACCATACTCGCCAATGCGAGCAAACGCAGCTCAAACTCTTGGGCAGAAACACGAGTGGTTTGGAACGAAGTGCGGATACGACCACGACTTCCTGCCTCTAAAATACTCCCCAAGAAAAAGCCCAACAAGGCACCTGGAAAACGAAAAATTAAATAACCAATAAAGGCAAATACCCAACGCATGGCGCAAAAGTACAAAGGACAAGAAAACATCCTGTCATTCATTTACTTCTTTTCTCCTTTTTTTATGCAAGTATATGATGTGCTAATAAGGCAGCTTAATTCCAACAGCTTGCGTATCTTTGTGCTTTAAATAAGTTGCTATGTATCCTGCTGAAATTGTTCAACCCATGCGCGACGAGCTTACTGCTGTAGGCTTTGCCCAATGTACCACCGCCGATAGCGTAACTACGGCCTTAAGCAAAGAAGGAACTACTCTTGTGGTGGTGAATTCTGTTTGTGGTTGTGCTGCTGCCAATGCGCGCCCTGGCGCACGTATGTCGCTTGCCAACGACAAAACCCCAGAGCAACTCATTACCGTGTTTGCGGGCGTTGACCAAGAAGCTACTGCCGAGGCACGTGGTCAGATGGTGCCTTTCCCGCCATCTTCGCCTAGTATTGCGCTGTTTAAAGACGGCGAATTGGTGCACATGTTAGAACGCCATCATATTGAGGGGCGCCCAGCAGAACTTATTGCCGAAAACCTTAGAGAAGCCTATAACGCACACTGCTAAACCACATGATAGCTAAGCTATTATCCTACCCGCTTAGCGTGTTGTATTACCTCGTTTTTGGTAGTATTCTTGTGTTGTTCGACCTGCTGCAGCGAATAACGTATTTGTTTGGTTATCAGCCACATAAAATTTGTGTAGATGTCCTTAATTTCTTTCTAATTCATGGGCTATATATGATTGGCACACGCGTTGTATTTGATATGCCTTTCAAACTTGAAAAAAACCAATCGTACATCATTGTCGCCAACCACCAAAGCACGTACGACATCCCGCCGATAATGTGGTTTCTTAGAAAGACACATCCCAAATTCATCGCAAAAAAAGAATTGGGAAAAGGCGTGCCAAGCATCTCGTTCAACCTAAAAAATGGCGGGTCTGTACTCATTGATAGAAAAAATCCGAAACAGGCAATTGTAGCCATTAAGGAATTTGGGAGAAAACTAAATAAAACCAATCGTAGTGCCGTTATCTTCCCTGAGGGAACACGTAGCAACAACCAAAAAACACGCCCCTTTAAAGTTGCTGGACTGCTACAACTTATCGATGTCATGCCCGACGCTCAACTGCTTGGGCTGTCCATAAGTCATTCATGGAAAATTGCACGCTATGGCTCCTTTCCGCTATCCATTGGAACTACAGTAAAACTAAAGGTGCACCCGCCTGTAGGTTGTACAAAAGAATATGCGATGGAAACACTCCAAGAGCTAGAAAAAACCATCATCTCTGGAATTGAACCCTAGTGAACACGAGGGAAACGAAGCCTAAAACAGGTACTGATGTTGGGTTTGGAATCAAAATCAACATTTCCGCCATAGGTCTCCACAATAGACTTTACCATGCTTAGACCAAGACCCATTCCGCTAGTTTTGGTGGTAAACATCGGCTCAAATATATGCGCCTGAACTTCTTCAGAAATACCCTCGCCATTATCCGTAATCGTGAAATAGACCCATGTGTCGTCTGCAGAAACGGCTACTTCAATTTTTGGGTTCTCAATGCCTTTGGTCGCCTGAATGGCGTTGCTTACTACGTTGTTTACCACACGAACAAGTTGCGTGCTATCAAGTTGTGCATACAGTGGTGGTTGGGCGGTGTTCAACCAAATGGGTGTCTCCTTGTACAGCTCCAACGCACGAGCTACCGTTTCAACCACGTCAATTCGCGCTGGCTGTCCCATTGGCATCGTGGCAAATTGCGAAAAGGTCGATGCTATAGCACTCATGGTGTCGATTTGTTGAATTAATGTTTGGCTAAAGTCGCGCACTTCTGCGTTCCATGTTGCTGTTCCTTTGCCATGTTGTTTTTCAAACTGCTGAATACTTAAGCGCATGGGAGTCAACGGGTTTTTGATTTCGTGCGCCACTTGTTTTGCCATTTCTCGCCAAGCCACTTCACGTTGTGATTTGGCAAGCTCTGCGGCACTTTCTTCAAGCTGGTCAACCATTTGGTTATAGGCATCTACTAATGCCGAAATCTCCTTGCTGGCGTTGGTCAGTTCAATCTTTGTATTGGTTTTGGACAGTCTCGTTTGGTTTAATTTGATGATAATGGTATCCAAAGATTGCGTAATGTATGAGGAAACAAAAAACGCCAACAACAAGGCAATAATCAACATGATGATATACACCTGAACCAGCCGCCACAAATATGCCTGTAGCTCCATATAACTTAGCGAATCATCATCAAAATAAGGCACATAAATAATGGCGAGTGGCAATTCATTTTGGTCAAAAATGTAAAAATAAGAGGACCGTGTTCGAATCCCGTTATCGCTGCGCACATCAATGTAGTGGTCGTTGGGGTTTTCTGCCAATTGACGCAGTACCTCCTCGGGAAGCGGTTGGGTGGCTATAGGCGACGTGTTCTCTTCCAAAGGAACCATCGTTCCATTAAGGCTATACACCC
>JAURDG010000053.1 GCA_030828025.1 Flavobacteriaceae bacterium
ACTCATTCCACTAACCATCATCATTCAAGCGTGCTTAGGCTCCATAGTCGTGTATTTTTTACTTCAAGGAATACCTACTTTATGGGATATGACACAGCTCTTTTTGTGTGTGGCTGCAACGACCATGTATCTTGGTGCTATTCTAGGTCAAATTCATGTTAAGAAAGTGTATTATCTATTTTTTGTTAGCCTTTTGGTCAACATCATTTTGTTGATTCTGCAGTTGATATAAATATTTTGGTAACTTGGTATGAAAATTAATATGATTTTTCGCAACTTTCTTTTGTTAATTTTAATGCTTATGACCGTAAACTGTTCAGTAGAGGAGACCACACCTAAAGCAGTACTTGTAATCCACGGAGGTGCTGGCTGGATAAAACGGGGGAGCGTGTCGGACAGTTTAGAACACGAGTTAAGCGAAACGCTCAAGGCATCGCTGATAAAGGGAAGAGCCGTCATTGCAGCTGGCGGTAGCAGTTTGGATGCTGTTCAGGAAGCCATCAAACACCTAGAAGACTCACCACTTTTTAATGCTGGGAAAGGTTCAGTTTTCACTTATAACGAAACAAACGAGATGGATAGTGCCATCATGGACGGTGCCACAGGAAATGCGGGTGCTGCTACGGGAATTCAGACCATTAAGAATCCCATAGAAGTGGCACGTGCAGTCCTCGACAACTCTGTTCATGTTTTTTTGAGCGGTGCAGGAGCAGAAGAATTTGCCCTTGAGCAGGGGCTTACTCAGGTAAATCCTGATTACTTTTTTACCCAAAAAAACTATGAAAAATTGCTAGAGGCAAAAAAATCCACGAAAGAGATAAAACAGGATAAACTAGGGACAGTTGGCGCAGTCGCTTTGGATGTTCGTGGTAATCTTGCAGCAGGAACATCGACTGGCGGCATGACCAATCAGCGATATGGGCGTATTGGCGATGTGCCGGTTATCGGCGCAGGTACTTATGCCGAAAACGGTGTCTGTGGTATTTCAGCTACGGGTCATGGAGAATATTTTATTCGCTATGTGGTCGCACATGATATTGCCGCACGAATAAAGTATGCCCATCAACATATTCAGCAAGCTGCAAACGATGTCATTGCAGCACTAAAAGACAAAGACGGGCTAGGTGGCGTGATTGGTCTAGACGCCGAAGGTCATGTGGTTATGCCATTTAACACACCAGGTATGTTTCGGGGATATATCAGTCTTGACGGCGAACCTGTAGTGGCGATGTATGCCGATTAGGCGTTGGCAGCAATGTTTTCGGACAAACGCTTGTACACACCTGCACTTAGTTTCTCACGAATTGCAGAAAAAGCATCCAATGTTTCCGATACATCAGCCAGCGTATGCGAAGCTGTTGGAATGAGACGCAATAAAATCAAGCCTTTTGGGATAACTGGATACACTACAATGGAACAAAAAATGCCATAATTTTCTCGTAAATCCTTAACCAACACCATTGCCTCCATAACGGTTCCGTTCAGGTAAACAGGAGTAACGCAGATTTCTGTTGTACCAATGTCAAACCCACGATCTTTGAGCCCGCTTTGAAGTGCATGAACATTCTCCCATAACTTAGCTTTGAGCTCGGGCATGGTGCGTAGCATATCCAAACGCTTTAATGCCCCTTGCACAAGTACCATTTGAAGCGATTTTGCAAATACTTGAGAACGCATGTTGTATTTTAAAAAGTCAATAATTTCCTTGTCGGCAGCGATAAACGCTCCTGTACTTGCCATCGACTTGGCAAAAGTGGCAAAATAAACATCGATGTCATCCATGACGCCTTGCTCCTCGCCAGCTCCAGCTCCACGAGTACCAAGTGTTCCAAATCCATGCGCATCATCTACCAAAAACCTAAAGCCGTATTTTTCTTTTAACGCAGCTATTTCACGTAATTTTCCTTGTTCGCCTCGCATACCAAACACACCCTCGGAAATGACCAAAATACCTCCACCTGTTTCTTGGGCAACACGAGTTGCGCGAATCAAATTCTTTTCTAAACTCTCGATGTTGTTGTGTTGAAAAGTAAAACGCTTTCCGACATGTAAACGAACACCATCTACAATACAGGCATGTGCATCTACATCATAAACGATAACGTCATTTTTAGAAACCAAAGTGTCAATTGTTGACATGATGCCTTGGTAACCAAAGTTCAGCAAATACGCAGCCTCTTTTCCGACAAATTCGGCTAATTCGTTTTGCAGTTGCTCGTGAAAATCGGTATGACCAGACATCAAACGTGCACCCATAGGATATGCAGAACCGTAGGCAGCGGCTGCATCGGCATCTGCCTTGCGTACTTCGGGGTGATTCGCCAGCCCCAAATAATCGTTCACGCTCCAAGTAATCACCTCTTTTCCCTGAAAATGCATGCGGTTCCCAATTGGACCCTCAAGTTTTGGAAACGTAAAATATCCTTCCGCCACCGAAGCCCACTTTCCAAGTGGACCCTTATTTTCGCGGATTTTAGCAAACAAATCGACTGTCAATGTATTGGTTTTAAAGTTGTTGCAAATATAAGAGATTCGAGTCTATAGTACCCTAATGAATTAGCGAATATATTCAATAGGTTTTTCTTTTTCGATATTCTTTGCATCGAAAAAACCTTGCTCGCGCATCCATTCATCGCTGTAAATTTTGCTCATATATCGTGAGCCATGATCGCAAAAAATAACCACCACCACGCTGTTTATATCAAACACATTGCCCGCTTTGCTCAACTGCCGAACGGCTTGCAGTGCAGCTCCAGAAGTGTAGCCGACAAACAAACCTTCTTTTTTAGCAATGTCACGCGCCATGTGCGCGCTGTCTTCGTCCGTTACTTTTTCAAAAAAATCAATAACATCAAAGTCGGTAGTAGTCGGAATTAAATTCTTTCCTAATCCCTCAATTCGATAGGGGTAGATTTCGTTGGTGTCGAATTCCTGCGTTTCGTGAAATTTCTTCAAAACCGAACCATAAGCATCTACGCCTATAATTTTGATGTCTTTGTTTTGCTCTTTCAAATAGCGCCCAATGCCAGAAATAGTACCACCAGTTCCGCTAGCAGCCACTAAATGTGTGATTTTACCTTTGGTCTGCGCCCAAATTTCAGGACCAGTAGTCAGGTAATGCGCATCTGTATTGAGGTCATTAAAATATTGATTGATGTAAATCGAACCTTTAATCTCGTTATTTAGTCTCTTAGCAACTTGATAATACGATCTAGGATCATCGGCACTTACATGACCAGGACACACATATACTTTGGCACCCATGGCACGAAGCATATTGATTTTGTCTGGTGAAGACTTCGACGTTACCGCCAAAACACACTCATATCCTTTAATAATGCTAACCATCGCCAGGCTAAAGCCCGTATTTCCAGATGTTGTTTCAATGATGGTACATCCAGGCTTTAGAAGACCTTTCTTCTCCGCTTCGTTGATAATATGAAGAGCAATACGGTCCTTGTTTGAATGACCAGGATTTAATGCCTCAACTTTGGCGTAAAATTCACCCGTAAAGTCTTGGGTAAGTTTATTGAGCTTAACCAAAGGCGTATTGCCTATTAGTGCCAAAGCGTTGTCGTATGCCTCTATCTTATTGGTTGTCATATCGTAGCACTAAAAGTGCGAACAATTAGAATGCGAATTTACAAAAATTCATCAAAAAAGCTGTTATGGGGTGAGTTTGTTGGTCTCCAAGGCGATCAAAAACGCATATTCCATGGCGATTTCTTTTAATGATTCAAAGCGTCCAGAAGCACCGCCATGCCCTGCATCCATATTGGTATGCAAAAGGATTAAATTGTCTCCTTGTTGCACATCACGCAATTTAGCCGTCCATTTCGCAGGCTCCCAATATTGCACTTGAGAGTCGTGCAATCCCGTGGTGATTAAGGTGTTTGGATAAGCCGTAGGATACACATTGTCATAAGGCGAATAGGATTTGATGTAGTTGTAGTACTCCTTATCGTTAGGATTGCCCCATTCATCATACTCGCCAGTTGTCAGTGGGATGCTGTCATCGAGCATCGTGGTCACCACATCTACAAACGGGACTGCAGCAACAATCCCTTTGTAAAGCTCTGGTGCCATGTTCATGACCGCACCCATCAATAAGCCACCAGCAGAGCCACCCATAGCGTATAAATGGTCTGGAGAACTGTACCCTTGTTCAATCAAAAACTTAGAACAACTAATAAAGTCTGTAAACGTATTTTTCTTGTGAAGCATACGCCCATCTTCATACCAAGGCCTTCCCAGATATTGCCCTCCGCGAACATGAGCAATGGCAAACACGAAACCACGATCAAGTAAACTTAAGCGAACAGACGAAAAATAAGGGTCAATGGTATTGCCATACGAGCCATAACCGTACTGTAACAAAGGCGTATCAGCATCTAATTTGGTTGATTTGTGGCGAACCAAAGATATCGGTATCTGTGTGCCATCATCGGCTGTAGCCCATAAACGCTCAGCGGTATAATTATTTTTATCAAAACTACCTCCCAACACCTCTTGTTCTTTTTTCACTTCACTTGTTTTGGTTTTGGTGTCATAATCTATGACACTTGAGGGAGTGGTAAGTGACGAAAAGTTGTATCGGAAACTTGTTGCATCAAAATCAAGGTTTGTTCCCAAAGAGGCTGTGTAGGTTTCGCTATCAAAATCTAAATAATAATCTTCTGAACCATCCCACCGCCGTAAACGAAGTTTGAGTAAACCATTAATACGCTCGGCAACTACCATAAAATCACGAAACAAATCGACGTCCTCGAGTAAAACATCCTGTCGATGCGGCAATACGTCGATCCAATTTTTTTTGCTCGGATTGGCTACTGGTGCCTTGACAAGTTTAAAGTTGGTACTCTTGCCTTCATTTGTGGATATATAAAAATGACTGTCTAAATGTTCTACACTGTACTCCAAACCACGTTCACGCTTTTGAATTAGCTTAAACTTTCCTCTTGGGTTGTCGCTTGGCAAAAATTGATACTCTGAGGTCATGGTACTGGTAGCACCAATCATAATGTATTCACGAGATTTTGTTGGATAAACAAAAGCGTAAAAAGTATCGTCTTTTTCTTCATAAACCAATGCATCTGCCTCTTGCTTCTGCCCTAGCTCATGTCGAAAGATTCGGTCAGTCCGAAGCGTTTCAATGTCTTTAGCCGTGTAAAAAAGTGTTTGGCTGTCAGCAGCCCAAGTTGCGTATGAACTAACACCATTAAGCTCGTCTTGCAACAACTCGCCAGTAGTCAAATCTTTTACTTTAATCGTATAAATTCTTCTCGAAAGTGTATCAATGCCGTAGGCTAATTTGGTATTGTCTGGACTTACACTCAATCCAGACACCTGACAGTATGCTAAATCTTTTGCAAGCTCATTTACATCAATCAAAACCTCTTCTTTGGCTTCCAAAGTCTTATACTTACGTGTGTAAATTGGATAATCCTTTCCGTCTTCGTATCGCTGAATATACCAGTAATCATTTAGAAAATACGGAACCGAGCTATCGTCTTTTTTGATGCGCGCTTTCATTTCCTCAAACAACACTGTTTGCAATTCTTCTGTTGGTGCTAAGATTGCTTTTGTGTAGTCGTTTTCTTTGTTTAAATAGTCGATTACCTCCTCATTTTCTCGTTGGTTAAGCCAGTAATACGGATCAATGCGGGTATCGCCATGAATAGTCAACTCTTTGTTAACGATTTTAGCATCTGGAGGAGATTGTGTCATATGGGTGCAGCTTATAAGTGTGCAAAAATAAAGGAGTGAAATGATTTTTAAGGGCATAATAATGTATTTTTATAGCATAAAAATAGACTAAAATTGACACAAGACCAACTAAAAGTTCTTTTTGATCGCCTGGATGCGTTAAGGGGGTATCTTTGACATTGATGCGCGACAAATTGAAATTAGCAATAAAGAAGAAAAAACGTTAGACCCTGATTTTTGGAATGATTCCAAGGTAGCCGAAAAATACATGCGCGAATTGCGCAGCATTAAACAATGGGTAACAGATTATGAAACGGCAAAGCAACTGACAGAAGAATTAGAAATTCTCTATGAATTTCACAAATCTGGTGAGGTTGACGAACAGGAACTAAATGACCACTGGGAAAAAACAAGGCAACATTTTGAAGCAATTGAATTCAAAAATATGCTTGCTGATGAGGGAGATAGCCTTAGTGCAGTATTGCAAATTACTGCTGGAGCTGGCGGTACAGAAAGCTGTGATTGGGCAGCAATGCTGATGCGTATGTATCAAATGTGGGGCGAAAAAAGAGGCTTTAAAATTAGAGAGCTAAACCACCAAGAGGGCGATATTGCTGGCATCAAAACAGTTACCATAGAAATCGATGGTGACTTTGCTTTTGGTTGGCTGAAAGGCGAAAATGGGGTGCACAGATTGGTGCGTATTTCTCCTTTTGATTCCAATGCCAAAAGGCATACCAGCTTTTCTTCGGTCTATGTATATCCACTAGTGGACGACACCATAGAAATCGAAATAAATCCTGCGGACATCGAAATAACCACAGCCCGATCGAGTGGTGCTGGTGGACAAAACGTCAATAAAGTAGAAACCAAAGTACAATTGGTACATAAGCCTACGGGCATCCAGATTTCTTGTTCCGAAACTCGTTCACAGCACGACAATCGGGAAAGAGCCATGCAAATGCTGCGTTCGCAACTCTACGAGATTGAATTGCAAAAAAGAATGGAAGCCCGAGAAGATATTGAAGCCAATAAGATGAAAATTGAATGGGGTTCACAAATCCGAAATTATGTCTTGCATCCATATAAACTCATAAAAGATGTACGCACCCAAGAAGAAACCGCCGCCGTTGATGATGTACTAAATGGCGATTTGGATCGTTTTTTAAAGGCATTCTTGATGTCGCAACAAAACACAAAAAACAACAGCCCATGGGAAAAATAGATACCGTAATTTTTGATTTTGGTGGAGTACTAATTGATTGGAATCCTGCCTATGTTTACCTTAAAGAGTTTAGAGGTGATGTGGTAAAAATGACACATTTTCTCAACACCATTTGCTCTTGGGAATGGAACGAACAACAAGATGCTGGTTATCCACTTAAACAAGCCACCGAAGATCGTGTTGCGCTGTTTCCCGAACATGAAAGGTTAATCCGCATGTATTACAATCGCTGGGAAGAAATGTTAGGCTATGAACACACCGAGACGGTAGCCTTGCTAAAGCGAATCAAAGATGCAGGAAAACACAAGCTCATTGGGCTTACAAACTGGAGCCACGAAACATTTCCAGTTGCGCAGGCACGCTTTGAATTTCTCTCTTGGTTTGACGGCATTGTGGTTTCAGGAACGGAAAAAATGAAAAAACCCGAGCAACGCATATATCAACTTACATTAGATAGATATCAACTTAATGCCGAGCACGCTGTATTTATTGACGATAAAAAAGAAAATGTAGTGGCTGCCCAAGCGCTTAACATTCATGGCATAGCCTACAAAAATGCTCAAAATCTCGAAGAAGAACTGCTACAACTAGGGGTTTTCGATGGAATTAAATAGCATTAATTTCAATAAAAAAAAGACTACTTTCGTAAAAAAATTATGAAAAAAGCGTCCGTTATTTTCACGGCCCTTCTAATGCCCTTAATGATGTTGGGACAAGAGCGGTTTTTACTCACAGGCACTATTGTAGATGACAACAATCAAGAACGGCTTCCTTTTGCTACGGTTACGCTGCGCAATATAGAAACCAAAGCAATAGTTGGAGGTGCTGTATCCGATGAAAATGGAAATTTTAGTGTAAAAAGTTCAGTGAAATCTGTAGAAATTAGCATTGATTATATCGGGTACCAAACACTTGTTTTTGAACAATTAAATCTAGGTAATAAAACAAGTTTAGGTCAACTAAAGCTTACCGCCAACATCAGTCAGCTCGAAGGCGTTGATTTGGTTGGAAGGCGTTCTGATGTGGAAATTCGCCTAGACAAACGTGTTTACAATGTTGGAGACAACCTCAATGCACGAGGTCAAAATGTTTCAGATGTTTTGGAAAACATACCATCCTTATCCTTGGACATTGATGGCAATTTAGAACTGCGTGGCAACACAAACGTCCGGGTTTTGATTGACGGAAAACCATCTGGCTTAGTGGGTCTTAATGGCATTGATGCCCTTGCTGATCTTCCTGCCGAGTCTATCGAAAGAATTG
>JAURDG010000159.1 GCA_030828025.1 Flavobacteriaceae bacterium
ATTTAAGTGCGTTAAAACTTCCTTTTTAGCGCAGGGTACGTTACATTTGCACTGAAAAATTATCATTGCATGTCAACTGACATAACCCTGCGAAAAGGCTTAAAAATTCCATTAAAAGGAAAAGCCAAAAAAAAAATAAATTCAGCTAAACTTTCTGATACCTTTTCTTTGTGTCCAGATGATTTTCATGGAGTCGTTCCAAAAATGCATTGCAAAGAAGGCGAATCCGTAAAACAAGGTCAGCCTGTATTCTATGCCAAGACATCACCCGAAATTGAGTTTGTGTCGCCGGTCAGCGGAACTCTAACAAAAATTGTTCGTGGTGCGAAGCGTCGCATATTGGCTATCGAAATTCAGTCGGATGGAAAAGACACAGCCGTCAAGCACAAGCCTGCAGACCTAGCCAAATTATCTGCCGACGAGCTTAAAAAATTATTGTTGTCTTCGGGCTGTTGGCCTTTTATCAAGCAACGCCCTTACGACGTAGTTGCCCAACCCACTCAAGCACCAAAAGCCATTTTTATATCTGGATTTAACACGGCACCCCTTGCTGCGGAGCTTCCGTTTTTGTTGGCTGGACAAGAAGAAGATTTTCAGCGTGGAATAGATGCCTTGGCAAAATTGGCACCTAAAGTACACCTTTCTGTTGCTGCTGATGACAGTTCGTTTTTGTCGTCCATTACTGGTGCAGAAATCCATCGTGTAAAGGGCGTTCATCCTGCGGGTAATGTCGGGGTGCAAATACACCACATTGATCCGATTAATGCTGGTGAGGTAGCTTGGACAGTTCATGCCGAAGATGTCGCTATTATCGGTAGGTTTTTTGCTACGGGTATTTTTGATGCAACACGTACAGTTGCTGTAGTCGGACCTGTTGTTGCAAAGCCGAGCTATTTTAAAGTACGCATTGGTGCTGCTATTGCGCCAATTGTTTCTGCTGCTGGCCTTGATGCTAGTGGACAGATTCGCATCATCAACGGCGATGTGCTGTCAGGAAAAGCCACACATGCAGATGGAGCTGTTGGTTTTTACAACAATACCGTTTCGGTGCTTGCCGAAGGTAATCGCTACCGCATGTTTGGTTGGTTGCCTTTTGTTGGAAACAGCCTTTTTAGCATGTCGCGTACCTCACTTTCTTGGTTGTTTCCCAAGAAATCATACGCACTAGATACGAACATGAATGGCGAAGAGCGTGCGTTGGTGGTAACTGGCGAAATGGAGCGCGTATTGCCTATGGACATACTTCCAATGCAGTTGTTGAAGGAATGTTTGGCAGAAAATATTGAAAAAATGGAAGCTCTGGGTAT
Organism: Flavobacteriaceae bacterium; assembly: GCA_030828025.1. Classification (GTDB taxonomy): domain Bacteria; phylum Bacteroidota; class Bacteroidia; order Flavobacteriales; family Flavobacteriaceae; genus UBA7446. The sequence goes on from JAURDG010000159.1 coordinate 1,308, forward strand.
CTATGAAGTTGCCCCAGAAGATTTTGCCTTAGTTGATTATACAAGTACTTCTAAACTAGAAGCACAATCCATTATCCGCAAGGCCTTAGATTTAATGATTAAAGAAGTTGGTTAATATAAAATGATGAGTTTACGTAAACGTTTAGACGCAATTAAAAAACCCTTCGCAAAAGGTGAAAAATGGGAGCGTTTCGCTCCAGCAGTAAATGCTTTTGACACTTTTTTGTTTGTTCCAAACCACACCACACACAAAGGGGCACATATTCGTGATGCTGTTGACCTGAAGCGCACCATGGTTACCGTAATATTTGCATTACTCCCTGCCTTCATTTATGGTGTCTATAATACAGGTTTTCAATATTATATTCAATCTGGATTGGCATTTACATTTTGGGATGCACTCTTGCATGGGGCACTCAAAATTATGCCTATGGTGGCGGTTTCTTATGGGGTTGGTCTAACTATTGAATTTGCCTTTGCTGTATTTCGTGGACATGAGGTTAACGAAGGCTATTTGGTTACTGGACTACTTGTGCCCATGATTATGCCTGTTGATATTCCTCTTTGGATGGTAGGTCTTTCTGTAGCATTTGCTGTATTGATTGCCAAGGAGGCTTTCGGCGGAACAGGAATGAATATTTTGAACCCAGCACTTACCGCACGTGCCTTTGCGTTTTTTGCCTATCCAACCTATATGTCTGGAAATAAAGTATGGGTTTCGGAAGCCTCTAATGTAGATGGAATATCTGGAGAAACTATTTTGGGAAGTCTAGCTGCTGGTAACGATGTTAGCTATTCTATGTTTGACATGTTTATGGGTGCTATTCCGGGTTCTATAGCTGAAACCTCAACCTTATGGGTTTTGGTCGGTGCTGCGATTCTTATCCTGACGGGTGTTGGCAGCTGGCGCATTATGTTAGGCGGTGTGCTTGGTGCTGCTGCAACGGCATTTTTATTCAATCTTTGGGGTGCCAATGCGCTTATGTCATTTGACTGGATGAACCACCTCATTGTTGGCGGATTCGCTTTTGGTGTTGTGTTTATGGCAACAGATCCTGTTTCTGCTGCACAAACAACTAAAGGAAAATGGATTTATGGACTGCTCGTAGGGGTCTTTTGTATCCTCATACGTGTCTTTAACCCAGCTTACCCAGAAGGGGTGATGCTCGCTATTTTATTGATGAACGTTTTTGCACCAACCATTGACCATTATGTGGTTGAAGGCAACATCAAGCGAAGAAAAAAACGGCTTAAAAAATCATTAACACCTGCAATATGAATAGAGACTCCAACGGCTATACTTTTGGTTTTGCTGCTGCCATGGTTTTGGTTGTAGCTTCTGTTCTTGCGTTTACGGCAAGTTCACTCAAAGACTTACAAGCCGAAAATGTCCGTAAAGAAAAAATGCAAAACATCCTTTCAACAATCGGAATTAAAACCGATCGTGAGGGCGCTGAAAAATTATTCAATGAATATATTGTAGAGCAGCTCGCCCTGAAAAATGACGGCACCGTTGATACAACAGTAGATGCCTTTTCCGAAATAGATTTGGCAATTGAGCTAAAAAAGAATCCACAAGAACAACGTTTTCCGCTATATGTTGCCAATGTTGAATCGGCACAATACTACATCATTCCACTTCGAGGAGCAGGTCTTTGGAACGCCATTTGGGGTTATATTGCACTCAATGAAGACAAAAACTCCATCAAAGGAGTGGTATTTGACCACCAAGGAGAAACCGCAGGACTTGGTGCTGAAATTACCCAGCAGTGGTTTATGGATAGATTTTTGGAGGAGAAAATTTTCGATGCATCAGGAGCATTGGTTGGTATCACAGTTTCTAAGACCAACAACGACCCTAACGATACAGATAAAGACGATCATGAAGTAGATGCTATTTCAGGAGCGACCATCACAGGTGATGGCGTTTCCGATATGATTATAGAGCGTCTTCAGCATTATTTGCCTTACCTAAAAGCCAAACCAGCAGACATTGCGTATAACAACTAATTATGTCACAATCAAAATCAAATAAAAAGCCTGCTATTTTCTTTGTCGCTAAAGAACGCGAGTCGCTTTTTTCAAAGAAAAACAGAAAGTTACTCAAGGATCCGCTTGACGATAACAACCCCATTACGGTTCAGGTGTTGGGTATTTGTTCGGCACTCGCCATCACTGTTCAGCTTAAGCCAGCAATCGTGATGACGCTATCCGTAATTGCTGTAATGGGTGCTAGCAACGTTATTGTATCAATCTTGCGTAATGCTATTCCTAACCGAATCCGAATCATCGTGCAACTCGTTGTAGTTGCCTCTATGGTTATTTTGGTTGATCAGGTGTTGCGTGCTTATGCCTATGATGTAAGTAAGCAATTGTCCATTTTTATTGGATTAATTATTAC